>JBNLFC010000041.1:0-13611 GCA_050305335.1 Leptospirales bacterium | reverse complement strand
AGCTGTACACCCGTAAACTCCTCCGTTGACGTCAAAGGCCCATTCACGTTTGCCTGCCGGGCAGGTGTCAAAGACGGCCATGGGCAGATCTCCGTTTTCTACCAGATAGCGCATTCCATGAAATTGAGGTTTCGTATATCGCAGAATCTCCGGATGCTCCCCTGCCACGCGCAGAATATCCTGCCACATCTCTACACGGGAGTAAAGGGAGTCTGTCCGTTGACAGGTATGTAGTTCATAGTTTCTTCCCAGCTGGGTTTCGAAAAGGGCCTCCGGGTAGTCCAGCCAGCCTCTGGCCAGGGCAAAACGAGCCAGAGCCGGTAGCGACTCAATATTCTCCCTATCCACCACCGTTCTCAGGTTGACCCTGTAGCCGCTCTGCAGGGCAAGGTCCACTCCTTCGACAATACGCAGGAAGGTAGGCTCCCCACCACGAGTACGTCTACGGCGGTCATGGACTTCTTCGTCGCCATCCAGTGTAACCTGAATCTCTTTGATCGGGGACTGCGCATTGAGGAAAAAAGGAATATAGTTCACCAGCTCGTATCCGTTGGTAACGATCGCCACGTCCATTCGGGCCTCTTTTGCTTTTTGCAAAAAATAGAGCAGCTTTTCTCGATATTGATCTCCAGCCAGTAAAGGCTCCCCACCAAACAACGTAATATATGGTGGCTGTGCTTCTGTTCCGAATTTGCGATTTACATAGCGAAAAAAACTATCTATGATCCCGGTAGTCAGAGGTACGGACGAGTTCATATACTCCTCTTGATAGCAGTAGGAGCAGGTGAAGTTGCATGAGAAAGAGATGGAAAAGATCAGTTGAACGGGAGTCCTTTCGTTTTCCTCCGTGAACTCTGTGTAAGCTCGACGAATTCTCTCCTGTTCCTCCCGGACATCTTTTACAACATACCCATGCTCGTAGAGGGAGGCGCTGAGGGCATCGTCCGGCCAGAGGTTCTGATCCAGGCGCTCTTGAATGAGCGACACTTCGTGAGGTTCCAGAAGATCCATGGAACCAGCAAGGTAGTTCAGCATAAACCAATCTTTGCTTCTGCTGTTCTGTATAAGAAATGTATAGCGTGAATTTATCATAGGAGTCTCCCGAAAATTTCAACTTGCAGAGGGTGCCTCAAGGCGTTCTGATCCAGAAGCGACTCTCAGAAGATTTCTTGCTTCAAAGAAAGAAAATGCGGGATCCTCTAAAGAAAACCCCGCATTTTTGAAATTTCCCTGTGTTTGAATAGCAGGTCTCAAATCAATCGTGGCAACCAGAGATGATTTTTGATTTTTTGGCACAACACTGAGCCACGGTTTTTTGAGTTTTTGTTGATTTTTTTTTGGTTAGTGATTTCATTTTATCTCCTGAAAAATTAGGACTGTTTGATTCCACGCATGGTTGCGCTGATTACTTTTACGCCACCCTTCCAGTATGGCTCGCTCTCTTCCAGTATTTCATAGCTTGCAAAGCCACCTCCATAGATGGCGTCTTCATACTCTTCTTTAACTACCGCACCACCGTAGCAAGCTGCCCAGGCATCGGGATCGTTTTTTACCCCTTCCGGCAAATCCGTTTCCGCCAGGATATCGGAGATAACAAACCGACCTCCCGCTTTGAGCACACGAAAAACCTCACGATAAACGGCAGCTTTATCTTTTGCATGATTCACAGTGCAATTAGAGATCACGACATCCACGCAGGAATCCTCCAGGGGAATGCGGTCGATCTCTCCCTGGATAAAACGGACATTGGCAATCTGCAACTTTTTACGATTCATCTCGGCGACCTGGATCATGCGGGGAGTAAAATCTACGCCAATGGCCATGCCCTGGTCGCCAACCAGGTCGGCCGCCTTTAAAACATCATTACCGCGACCACTACCGAGATCCAGGACAACTTCGCCGTGCACAACTTTAGCCAGATCCAGAGCACCCCCGCAAGATAAATTGCAGCAGCTCTCAGCTTCCTGATCATACCTTTTCGTAATACTCTGTGTAAGGACTTCGCTCTCTTGCATGTTATAATTACCTTTGAAATTTCTAATACTATGGGATTTCGAGAAGGTCGACGCTTTTCCAACGACTTTGCCCGCCCGCTCCGGTATCAGAATATGTATCAGTCAGCTTCAAGCAACTAAATTCGGCACTGCTCTTTCCAACTTTTTCTCTTTGCTCTCTGCCTTATGTTTCATCGCCTCCACATGCTTTTCCGCTACGATGGCCGCAATGCACCCATCAGCGACTGCAGTGGCTGCCTGGCGCCATTTCTTGGAGCGGATATCACCAACGGCATATACACCTGGAATGCTGGTTTCCATGTCTTCGTTCACAAGAAGGTATCCCCAGCGGTCTTTTTTAATATCCTGTGTGATGGAGTGAGTATTGGGCGTGTAGCCAACAAAGATAAAAACACCATCAGCGGTTCGGCTGAAGCGCTCCTTTGTTGTCAGGTTTTCCAGTTCCAGTCTCATCTTTCCATCGTCTGTGCGCTCGAAACCGCGAGGTTCGGTATTCCAGAGAAAATCTATCTGCTCATGATTCATTGCCTTCTCCTGAGCAGTTTTATTGGCCTGAAGATGGTCGAACTGATGAACGACAGTCACTTTCTTTGCAAATCGGGTCAAGAAGAGCGACTCTTCTACTGCCGAGTTCCCACCACCAATTACGAAGACTTCCTGGCCATCATAGTATTTACCGTCACATGTAGCACAATAAGAGATACCACGACCTTTCAGCTCTTTTTCACCCGGGACCTTCAAAGATCGCGGTTCTGATCCCATCCCCAGAATCACCGCTCTAGCACGAATTTCCAGATCATCGTCAATCTGGACAGTATGCCAGCCGTCCTTTTCGTTTAATTTGAGTCCGGTAACATCCACGGCAGCAATGATTTCCACGCCGCTATTGCGAGCCTGCCAGTCCATCTTATCCATCAGCTCCATACCGGAGATGGGGCCACCGGTTCCAGGATAGTTAGACATTTGATGAGTGATTTTCACCTGACCGCCTACAAGATTCTGGTCAATAAGAATGGTTTTCAGGCGAGCCTGGCCTGCATAGATACCTGCAGTCAATCCAGCAGGCCCCCCCCCCAGAATCACGACGTCAGTTTCTCTGAAACGTTTTTCTTTTCTTGAAATAGCCAGCTGAAACGCCGACTCTCCCACCAGAAGCTTTATGCCTTCTGCCAGTTGCGATTTGCGAATCTCTCCCGAATAACGCACATCCAGCTCTTTGCCATTGTTATAAAAAAGCAATGTGGGGGATCCTTTTACCCCCAGTCGGTTGGCAAGATCCCGATTCTGTTGTCGGAAAATTTTATAAAACTTGATCTCTTTGCCGAATAGATTGGCATACTCTTCGAATTTAGGTGCCAGTGCCTCGCAAGGAGAACATTCGGTGGAGTAAAAATCTACGATCACCCTCTCTCCTGATTTCTCCACGAGGTTTTCAAAGTCTTCCGAGGTGATCTCTTTCACATGTTCAGCCATTCTCTCCTCCACATGATCCCATCCGTATGGATGGCAAGCATCATCGCTTTTTTTGCTCTTATCCTTTTAGTGACGGAACTCGCCTGCGGGTTACAGATTCTCTATTAGAAAAGTTGAATATTCCAATATTGCCTGGTTTTTTAGATGCGGCTTTTGTGTCCATTTTTTTCCTGTTTCAATAAAGAAGAGACGATCAAACGCCATTCTTGCTTTTTTCTGGCCATGGACTTTGTGTTGCATGACTTTCATTGATATTCACACACACGGATACCGCAAAAAGAGCGCTCTGACCAGCATCATGCCTGATGAGTTATCTCAGCTAAAATCAGGCCCCGGTTACCTTTCCATGGGACTTCATCCCTGGAGTTTCCGGCAGGACGGGAAGTCGGATCCTATGAAACCCATTGAAGAAGCTGCCAGAAATGGAACCATTGTTGCAATTGGTGAGTGCGGTCTGGATCGAAGAAGGAGCTCTCTTGAGCCCGAACAACAAAAGATGATTTTTTTAAAGCATATAGAGCTTTCCGAAGAGATGAAAATGCCCCTGGTCATCCATTCGGTTCACTCGCTGGCTGATATTCTTGCATTTCGAAAAAAATATCGCAAAATCCCCTGGATCATTCACGGATTTATGGGCAACACCACGGAAATCTTACAATGTCAGAGATTGAATATACATCTATCACCCGGCATTGCACTGCTATTGTATAAAGGCATTACCGAGCACCGATTGCTGAAAGATATGACCTCTATTGACCCTGATTTTCTCTTTCTGGAAACCGACGGTGTGGATGTGGACATAAAAGCAATCTATAGCATATACTCACGTGAGAGCGGAATAGAGACGGGCTCTCTCAGCAGACAGACTGCAAAAAATTTTCGGAGAATTTTCCCCGATCTTCCAGAAAGAACAGATGGGCTCGATCCATGAGCGATGAACTTCCCGATACAGGACTCTTTGCTGATGACACCTCCGGGGAATCCTGGCAGGAAAGAACATTGCAACTGCTTGGTGCGAAGGCAGTGGAATGTTTGAACCAGGCCTCCATTTTGCTTGTTGGAGCAGGAGGAGTGGGAGGATTCACTGCCGAGTTTTTAACACGAGCTGGCATTGGTCGGCTATTGGTAGTGGATGGCGATGCTGTTGCGCCCTCCAATAGAAACCGGCAGATTCAGGCAACAATTCCTGCAGAGGGTTCCCCCAAAGCCGCGGTTCTGGTGAAGCGATTGAACTCTATCCACTCCAATATCAAGGCCACTGCTGTCAACAGCCACCTGACTGAAGAGACGATCGATGATATATTCCAGCATGGTCCCTTTGACTTTGTGATCGATGCTATTGATACTATCTATTACAAATGCTTGCTTATTGAGAAAGCTTTAGAGCTGGATTCCCCGATCATTACCTCCCTGGGAGCCGCAGGCAAAATCGATCCGTCCCGGGTCAGGGTAGCCGATATATGGGATACCTACCAGTGTAGATTGGGGCACTATCTGAGAAAGGAGCTCCGTCGAAGAGGTGTGACAGAGCACTTCCCTGCAGTTTTTTCACCTGAGAAGGTGGATAAAAGCCGCGTACTGGCTCACCGCGCAGACGGCAAAGCGTCGAGAGTCGGCACAATATCCTACATGCCTGCCCTTTTCGGGGTTCATATGAGTTCGGTGGTTATCAATCGAATCACCGCAAAGTATACAACCCCGAAATGAGGGCAAAGCCTCTGTCCGCGCTCCACTCCAGTGGCTGATTTCACTGTCCCTGTCTACTTGAGAGCAATTTGATGGAGACGCTGCAGAAGCTCCTTCAGGGGAAGCGTGGAATCCACGTTGTAGTGCAGAACCAATCCGCCCACTGTGGCAACAACGAGCATGGCTGTAAGTTCATCCTGTTTGCGGAAAATATCCTGGATAACAGCATGATAATTTCTTATAAATTTCTTAAGAACTTCTTTCACGACCGGCATTTCATTTGCAAGAGAGTGAAACTCTACGTGCAATCTTGTATGAGAGAAAAGATTTTTCATGAGATATTGAATCATCTCTTCATCATTTCCGGGTTGATTCGCAAGATCAGAAAGCACATAACTCTCTTCCCTGTTCAATAATTCTACAAAAAGCTGTTCTTTAGATTTAAAGTAGTGATGTACCAGTCCATGGTTTACACCCGCTACCCTTGATATCTCTTTGACAGTGGCGTACTGATGCCCTTTTTCGAGCAATATTTCTCGCGCCGCATTGAGAAGTTTCTCTTTTGTTCCAGGCTCTATCTCAACTGCACTAACACTTGAGTCGGCCGAAGCTGTTATTGATCCCATTGATTTACCACGTCTATACCACAAACCGTCCATCACAGGAAGAGCCCACGCTCTTCAGCTGTTTTCCCTCTATACAGGTAATTTCCGATATTTGTGTGCTTTTCTATCGAATCTAAGGAATTCTTTCCTCAGATTCAATACTTTTATTGAGAAAAATCAATATTCAAGGTGGACAATCTGGTCTGCAGGAATCCTGACAGACCCGTGAGAAGTGGCCAGAAGTATACTCTCTCCTTCATTTCGAATCATACGAGCTTCGATCGTAGTGCCGCGGACCGTCCGCACATGCACCAGTTTCCCCCTGGGTATTTGCAGAGGAATACCACGCATTTCCATTTCCATCTCTCTGGCAAGGCGACGAAAATTCCTCTCCAGCAACCGTCGTCTCTGCAAAGGAATCGGATGCACTGCTCGCTCCATATTCCCATCAGTGGTGGAGACTCTTCGATATGACATGCCTTCTGGAATCCACTCGGGCGATGAATCATCGGGAAAATCCGAGGCAAATTCAACCAGCCCCATCGCTTCCTCTTTGAGATGGGATGGATCATGCTCCAGCTTACGCATTCTGACGCCACCGTGCATCACATCCAGACGGGATGCACCATGAATCATTCGCTCGGCAACAGCGCGATTGGTCATGATCTGAAAAGCCATTCCGTCCATTACCAGAATCAATTGCCCATCCTCATCTCCCCCATTGTTCAGGCGGGAGCGTGCATCCACCAGCATACGTCCTCGATCGAGTTTCAGGACATGACCTCTACCGCCGTAGGGAAGCAGTTGCACTGTGGTCTCCGGGTTCAATCGCACCACAATCCGACCGTTCTCATCCAGAGCAAGATCACATATGGACTCGGTGCCCGAAGCAATTAAAGGACCGTGAATGCTTTCACCTGCACGAAGGGCTCTTCCTGCTGCGACACAGTTCCCCAGAGCCGCCTGAAGCTTTGCCTGCGAAGAACGATGTCTGCCAGTAAAGGGTTGAACATAAAAAAAGATGGCAAGGCCCGCAGCAACGGCAACAGCACTACCTATGCCTACCTCTTTACGATTTCGAACACGATAACGGTGGGCTCTTTCCAGACCTCTGGAGATACGATCGTTGGATAGTAACAAACGATCCAGAAGGGAGGGACGATAAGGACGCCCCGGCTGTAAAGACTCTTTCATCAACGAGTCCAGGTGTATTAAATCCTGGAGCTCTTTTTCCCACAAGGGATTGGACTGCGCGAGTTGAAAGAGCTCTTCTCTCTCTTCGGAGGAAAGCGACCCCAGCATATAACCGCCGGACAGCTCCTCAAATCGCTCGCGATCCGTAGAATTCATAATGCCGAATCCAGCCCCCTTGCCTCCATGCTATTCTTGAGTAACTCCATCGCCTTCAGATAACGACGACTCACTGTTCTTCTAGAGATGCCCACTTTTGCCGCGATCTCGTCCAATGTGAGGCTTTCCACATATTTATGCTTGATAATGCTTCTTTCAGGCTCGGGAAGGGATTCCACGGCTGTTGCCACCAGGCTGGTGATTGTTGATTGTTCCACCTGTGCTGGAGCGCCGGGCCTTATATCAGCCATTCGATCCATACCCTCGGCTACCGGTGACTCACGATAAGCTCTTCCCGATTTGTGACGGATGTAGATGTTACGGGCTATCGTCCTTGCCCAGGCAAAAAAACTGCCTCGTGCGGGGTCAAAGGTGTGAAAAGATTTTTGAATTCGAACAAATGTTTCCTGGGTTAGATCGTCCGCAGTATCACGATCGCGGCTGAGACGGAGAATGTAGGAGTTGATTAAGTCCCGGTACTCGCTATAGAGAAGCCCGATCTCTATGTTGGTCCCATTCTCCATGGTGCTCTTCTTTGAACTGAGAGAATCGCCTTTTAAGGAAGACCTGCTTTCAGCGTCCCCGGGAAGGCGACTCCATAGGGGCAAAGTAGCAACTGCGGCAGAATTCTGATACACTTTTTCCATACGATCATTCAATATCCGCAGCCTGTCGAAAGAGGGTCACACTGCGTTCCAGGTCTGCCGAAGCCCCATACAGGCCGCCACCAACCAGAAAAATTGTGTCACTTCCATAGACCTGGACCATCTCCTTTACGCGCTCCAGCGTCATTCCGCCTGCGGGCACCGGAAAAATCGGTTTTGTCGTAAGATTGTTGGAACGGCATGCCGTGGCAATGGAAAGGGTTTCTTCCATAGAAAAGGAAAATCTTCCCCCATAATTGGGAAATATAGAGGCATCAGCTCCGGCCACCCGCATCAAGTCCCCCAGCAGCACGCTATGGGAGATTCCAGAGGCTTCCGAGACCAGAAAGGAACCCAGAAGGGCAGGATGGGCCATTACTGGCAAAGCCACCGTGTTTTCCATAGTCAGCTGATGCATGGTATCAAATCCCACCAAGCCCGGTGAGACAAGAAATCCTCCGGCACCATTGCGAGCCCCAAAGCGAGCCTCCTCCAGCAAATTGCCCCTGGAGGATAAAAGTGAGGGGAAATAGAGAGCGCGACGTCCGGTGGCAAGCTCAGCCCGGTAGATTGCCTCCCCAACCGCCTCCACGCGATCCCGGAAAGGATGGTATGACTGATCAGCCAGACCATGATCGTCTTTGATTATATCAATTCCCCCCAGGGCAAAGTGATAGGCAATATCAGCCATCTGTTTGACCGAAAGTCCCATGGGTTTGAGGGCAGTACAAAGAAGCGGCGAATCACTCTTGTTCAAAATATTGCGGAGGCCTCTGATTCCATATCGAGGACCTCCGTAGGACTGAAACAAAGATGGTGGAAATGAGACCCTGAGCAACCGAATACCAGATTGGATGCTGATATTGCCAAAAAGCAAATTCAGCAACTGAGCCAGACCGCCTCTGGATGATTCTGCAGGATAGGCGATCTTTATCAAAAAAAAACGCGGGTCTTTCTCATCTGCCTGAATCCCCAGAATACGACCCACAATACGCGTTGCAATGGGTGACTCGTCGGGTATCAATTCCGCGGGGAGTTCCACTGTTTGCTCAAAGGCAATCTGGCGGGATCTTTTTTCCGCTTCGTCAGCGGAGCAGAGAATGCGATATTCGACCTCAATCACCTCCCCCGACACCGATGGATCGGCCTCGTTGCAGTAGGAGGAGAGAGCATTGCCATCTACCATCAGAGCGCCTCTGCCTTTGCAAGGGAGTGGACGGGTGCGATTCGAACCTGGCTTAGATCTCCCTCTTCCACTTCCAGATTGCGACCACTGAGAGTCTCTACTGTTCGAATGAGCGATAGTGCATCGAGTCCATATTTCTTCATCAAATAAGGCCGCGATGCTCCGTGGGCATAACGGTCTTCCAGACCCATTCGAATCAGTTTTGTACCGATCCCATTCTCTGCCATCATCTCTGCAACAGCACTGCCCAGGCCTCCGCTGATCAGATGGTTCTCCATTGTGATGACGCCCTGACTGCTACGCCGGAGAGCCTTTACTACCGCAGGGTCGCTGAACGGCTTCAACGTATGAATGTGAAGGTGGTTAAAGGAAATCCCTTTCTCTTTCAGAAGAGACGTTGCCCGAAATGCTTCTTCCGTGCATATTCCAGAGGACAGGATGGTAATGTCATCACCTTCGGAAAGGATCCGCGCACTGTTGATTACAAAGTTCTCTCCCTTTGCAAAGAGTCTGGGCACTTCACCCCGTAACATCCGTACGTATACCGGCCCTTTTACCCCATGTATGGCGTCCAGAACCCCCTCCACATCCGTTGCATCGCCGGTATCCAGCACCGTCATATTGGGCACCGCACGCATAAGAGCAATGTCGTCTATCGCCTGATGGGTCACTCCACCGGGTGTTGTTATGCCGGGCAGAAAGCCAATCAGCCGAACCGGAAGATTGGGATAGGCAATTGACATGGCTACCTGGTCAAATGGCCGTCGTGTAACAAAGACTGCAAATGTATGCACAAAGGGTTCGAATCCTTCGCGGGCAAGACCTGCTGCAAAACCCATCATGTTCTGCTCGGCCATGCCCATAGAAAAAAAACGTTCCGGATAAGTATCGCGAAAAAGGTCTACCTCACAGGAGGAGGTGAGGTCCGCCGAAAGAACAATGACTTCCGGCTTATTTCCCGCCCATTCCACAAAGTGGGTTCTGTGGGGTCGTGTTACGATCTCCATGAGTCAAGCACCTCTCTGTAACGATTTCTCTCTTCCTCACTGGCGAAGCGTACATAGTGCAATTTTGGATAACGCTCTTTTAAAAGAGAAATCCCACGGGTTGTGTCTGTATGAGCAAGGATTACCAGAGGTTTTCCGCTATCGGGCATAGTAGTCCTGCCTGTGGGCATATGACCACCTCCGATGGGCCTGGTATGCATGATGGGTTGAAGAGGAGCACTGAGGGCATGAATGTCATGGCCGTCCACTTCTACCACATGAGCGCCAAAAGCTCGCAACCGATCCGCCGCATTTCCTATTCGCATAACGCCATCCATTGGACCATCGCACTGCTGGCCATTCATGTCAAAGTAAACGATCACATTGTCCAGCTGATAATGACTGAGTGCCTGGAAGGCTTCCCAGGTCTGCCCCTCCTGCAACTCTCCATCGGTCATAAAAACAAAGACCCTGCCGCTCTCCTTTTTCAGCTTTCGACCCAGGGCAATGCCACCTGCCTGACTCAATGCCTGACCCAGAGAACCTGTGGTGGTTTCCACACCCGGGGAATGCTCAGCACCGATCATCTCCACCCGGGAGCCATCCTGATTGAACTGCAAAAGACCATCCTTTGCCATGCGTCCTGTAACCACCAGCGTTGCATACAGAACCAGAGCATAGTGGGAGGGCGAAAAAATAAAACGATCATATTCGGGAAATACGGCTCCGTTGTAAAGCCCGCCCGTAACATAGTCAGGGTTGGTCAAACCAGGCACATCATCAAAAGGAGGCGGAACCATGGGAGCAAGGGAAGGACCCAGGTTCATCAGGTGCATATAAAGCGTGGTGAGAATCTCAGCCGACGAACAGGCCTGACTCAGATAACCACCATTATTAGCAACCACATGCTCCAGAACCAACCTGCGCACCTCAGCCGCTGCTTCAGTAATTTTCGAAGAGTCAAGCTCTACGGTATCTGCGGGGATCAATAGACTTCTCCTGGGAAATTGTGAGATAAAAAAAGCCCGGGTAATTCCCGGCAAACAAGCTTCGCATGAAGCTATAGAAAACAGCAAGGAAAAATTGAACTCACGCCGGGCAGGTCAGTAAGCCTGCTTTCCTCAACTCAGGCGTGAAAATAAAACGGAGCGTAAAGTACTCGACACCCTGCACATTTCTGTATATACTGAAATCAAGGATAAAATTCGAGTTCGACCCCGATAAAAATCGGCTCAACATTAAAAAACACGGGGTTTCTTTCGAGGAAGCAATTACTGTTTTTGCTGATCCATGCCTCCTCTTTCTCGAAGATTCATCGGAATCACGTGAACTAAGAACAATCGCAATAGGAGAATCCGCACACAACAGGCAATAGTTTGTAGTTCATTGTATCAGGTCGAAAACTCAAAATGAAGAAATCATCAGAATCATCTCAGCAAGAAAAGCTACCGCATCAGAAAAGAGGCGTATTGAAAAACTACGATTTTAATGCAATGCCAGAACTCAATGACTCGCAGATAAAATCCCTGAAACGGGTTTCCAGGCAAAGACATGAAATCCTTAAAAAAGCAGTAAAAGCACACATTGGTAGACCTAAAAAAGATCCGGAGTCTAAAGAGAATATAGTATCCATTCGATTTTCCAAAAAATTTCTGGATCAACTCAAACAAAAAGCCTTATCAGAAGGCTATTCCAGATGGCAAACCTATGCAAAACGCGTTCTGGAAGAGAGCATTGGCTATAAATAGAAGAAACGGACAAAGGCGCAGTCAATTCAATGAAACGATTTATAGCATATGCGGAATTCAGCCGTGATGGAATACAAAGGTTTTATTGGAAGCCTTGAATATGATTCAGATGCTAAATTATTTCACGGTGACGTGATCAACACCAGAGATGTCATCACCTTCCAGGGCAAATCCATTGAAGAAACCGAGAAAGCCGTTCGCGATGAAGTAAAGAAGGTTATGTAGTTTTTGAAACAATGCCTGCCCCTGTGGCACCGTGTTGCAATCAGAGTCAGGGCAATATCTACGTCAACCCCGCTCACCGGTCCCCATCGAGCTGGCGATGATATCGCTTCGCGCTTCTTGTTCGCCGGTTAGCACGCCTTCTCTGACCGATTCTGAAAACTTAGTAATTCTGTCAAGTCCACGAAAATTGCCCTTCTTATACCTGTTTGGAGGCTTCTTCAGAAATAAAGTTTAAAAAAATATCGGACAGAAACGGAATTATTGGACAGATGCGGAATTATCGGACATTCCGAAAGTGGAAAAAAAGTATTCAGCCGGTTCGAAATATCGTAAAATGTTCTCCGACTGCCTGAAAATGAACGTTATCAGGAGAAGTTCGGGAATATCGAAAAATGACATCATACAGTTCAAAATCCGGTGACTTTGATGAAATTCGAAAACGACTGAGCGATTCAGCAAGAAGTCAGTCACCTTACGACGAAAGGGGACTCTTGCGTTCAGCGAATCAGCTCTACTTCAACACACTCACAGGCAAGAGGATTGATCCAATGCCTGCGAACCCCTTTTTCGGGCCTATCTCGAGCCGCTGGCTATCCCGACGCAACAGCAAAGCAGAAAAAGATGCTGAGAAATTTGTGGAGAACTACGAAAGCAGCAACAGCACAGGAACACCACCAGCCACCACTGATACGGCCAACGGGGCAACGCTTCACGCATCCGGTGCTGAAACTGGCTCTGAGTTAACCGAAGAACAGAAGTCTCAGGTAGACGCGGCACTGAACGAAAACGGGAATCCTCTGTCAGATGAGCAACGAAAGTCACTGGAGAGCGCACTGGGTCATGATCTGAGCAAAGTAAAGCTTCACACAGGGGATTGCGCAGCAAAGGCAGCCAACTCTATTCATGCAAAGGCCTTTACTGTGGGAAATGATATTATATTTGGTAAGGATCAGTATAAACCGGGGACGAAGGAAGGGAATCGCCTCATTGCACATGAGGCTGCTCATGTGGCGCAGGGGAATACAGGAATCCACCGCAAAGAAAAGAGCACATTTGAGAAAAAAGCCAACCAGGTGGTGGCAAAGGTAGCACTCCATGGTCTACTACTCATGAATGCCTTTGATCGTCTGGTCGCAAAGCCAAAAGCCATTGTGGCAGGGCTCATGGCAGGATACCTTGACGTTCAGAGTATGGGGGCATTCCATCAAATCCTCTATATCGACGCAATAAAATCTGTTCCCTATCCTGGACTCTATGGAAAGGCCTTTGCCATAGGCAGCGTTGCCAGCACAAGCCAGTCCATTGTGGAACTGATTGCCGGATTTTTCGGTGAAGTCGGTGGCTTTACACTGGATGCAACAGGCGTGGGAGCACTGGCAGGCGTTCCTTTAAACATAGCATCAGCTGTTGCCATCTCTCATGGATATCTATCCGCTGTTGCCGGCCTGAAGATTTCTAACGAGGCTTTTAAGAATTTCAGTAAGATGGAGGGAGAGGGGGGTATTGAAAATTTTCAGAAACCCAAAAAGTGGAAATTTGGTAGCTTCAAATCCGAGAAAAAGTGGCAAAACCAAATGAAAGCGAGAGGATGGACCTCTGAGCAAATTGCAGAAGCTGTGCGCAGTAAAGAATTTTATAAAGCAGAAAACAAAATAAATCCGGGAAATTCAGCAACAAGATATGTCCATCCTAT
>JBNLFC010000040.1:0-13633 GCA_050305335.1 Leptospirales bacterium | reverse complement strand
GGACCTTCCGGCCCGGGGCGGATAGATCGCAATATCGCTATTTTAAACTTCGCCCTCAACAACGTGCGAGAAGCGGCCTTTCTGATCGATCAGCATGCGCGATTTCTTTATGTCAATGAGGAGTCCTGCAGGATTCTGGATTACACTCGCGACCAGCTTTTGCAATTACACGTCTCCGATGTGGATCCCGACTTCACAATGGAACGCTGGCCTCTGCACTGGGAGGAGCTGAAGACAAAACGCTCCATAACCTTCGAAGGACGCCACCGCAGAAAGGATGGCGCAATCATTGCAGTAGAGATCAATGCCAACTACTTCGAATTTGAAAATGAATCATACAACCTCGCTCTGGTGCGCAATATATCAGAACGCAAGCAGTCTGAACTGGAGCATTTGAATTATCTAAAATTTTTAGAATCTCTGGATCAGGTGAACCGTACCATCCGCAGCACAACAGACATGAAAGAGATGATGCGGAAGGTCCTGGATTTAGTGATCGCCATTTTTGATTGCGATAGAGCATCTCTCGTTTATCCATGCGATCCCCACTCACCCACCTGGGAAGTACCCATGGAAAGATTCAAACCAGAATATCCCGGAGTATTTGCTCTGGGAGTGAAAATGCCCATGACTCCGGAAGTGGCAAAGATGCATAAAATCTCACTGGAAATAGGCTATCCCATTGCCTTCGGGGAAGGAACGGCGTTTCCCATAGCACAGGATGTACAGGCTCTCGGTGATAAGTCGGGCCTCGGCATGTCCCTCCACCCCAGGACCGGAAAACCCTGGGGCTTTTCCATAATCCAGTGTTCCCATACGCGACAATGGAGTGATGATGAGGTTCGCCTTTTTGAAGAGATAGGACGACGTCTGGGCGATGGGCTCACCTCACTGCTCTCTTATAGCGAGATTCAGGAGAGCGAAAGAAAATATAGGCAAATCATATCTACTGCCAATGAAGGAGTCTGGGTCCTTGACTCTGAAGGAATGACCTCCTTCGTGAATGAAAGAATGGCCCGCCTGCTGGGCTATTCCGTACAGGAACTCACGGGAACAAAGATGATCGACTTTGTCTTTGAACAGGATATAGCCGACCATTTACAAAAAATGCGCAATCGAAGGATGAAAATCGCAGAAACATACGAACGCAAATTTCGGAGGAAAGACGGAGAAGCAGTATACACGTTAGTGTCTGCCTCTCCCATTTTTAACGACGAGGAAAAATTCGAAGGATCCTTTGGTATGGTCACCGATATAACCGAACGCATAAAGGCTGAACTGGCGATAAAGGAGTCCGAAGCTCGCTATGTTGATCTGTATGACAACTCTCCGGATATGTATGTATTTGTCAATGCAAGCAATGGGAGGATAGATCGATGCAACCGCGCCATTGAAATTTCCCTCGGATATGATCCAGGAGAATTGATCGGAAGACGTGTATTTGAACTTTACCATTCCGATTGCATAGATGCTGTAAAAAAGACAACCAGAGAATTCCTGAAAACGGGAGACATCCGCGACCGGGAGCTGATGCTACGAAAGAAAGATGGATCGGCCCTGGACGTAAGTCTGAATGTCTCGGCTTTGCGCAATGGCGATGGAAGTATCGTTTACAGCCGTTCCACATTGAGAGATATTTCGGAGCTGAAACGCAACAGAGCCATCAATGCATCGAGAATGCACCTAATGCAATTTGCGGTTTCTCATTCCCTGGACGAACTCCTGGAAGAAACCCTGAACGAAGCAGAGAAGCTCACCGGAAGCTTGATCGGTTTTTACCACTTCGTTGAGGAAGATCAAGTATCCTTAACACTGCAAAATTGGTCTACAAGAACAAAATCAGAGTTCTGCAAAGCAGAGGGGAAAGGAATGCATTACCCCATCAACCAGGCCGGTGTCTGGGTGGATTGCGTTGCCCTGAGAAAACCAGTGGTGCATAATGATTACGCATCTCTGCCGAACCGTAGAGGCATGCCGGAGGGTCATGCTACAGTGCTCCGCGAGCTTGTGGTACCGGTATTGAGAGGAAATGCGATAAAGGCCATTCTCGGCGTGGGCAACAAAGCTGATGACTACAATGAAAAAGACGTAGAGGCCATATCACTTCTGGCGGATCTGGCCTGGGAAATCGCAGAGCGCAAACAATCAGAGGATATGCTCCATCGATTAAACCGGGAATTGAAGGCCATCAGCAACTGCAACCAGATCTTGATGCGAGCCGATGACGAGCAGACCCTCTTGAACGAGATCTGTCGCATTGTATGTGAAGACGCTGGCTATTTGCTGTCCTGGGTGGGATATGCCCAGGATGATCAATCCAGGACCATTCGCCCCGTTGCGCGAGCCGGCGATAATAGCGAACGCATTGAAAATGCGAAACTTTCCTGGGCGGAAAACTCGGATCAGGGGAATGGACCTGCGGGAATTGCCATTCGGGAGCAAAGATCCGTGGTGGTCCAGGATATCACAACAGACCCTCTGATGGAGTTCTGGCGGCAAAATTCCTTGCAATGGGATTATAGATCCGGTATTGCATTGCCGCTGACAGATGATTACGAGCAAGTTTTTGGTGTGCTACTGATTTATTCCGGCCAGAGCAATGCTCTTTCTCCGGAAGAGATACGTCTCCTCGAAGAGCTTGCCGGAGACCTTGCATTCGGTATCACGACTATCAGAACACGAAGGGAACGTATCGAAGCGACGACAGCTTTGCAGGAGAGCGAAAAGCACTACCGGGAGCTTTTACAGAATCTTCCCGTGGCAGTGACAGTATACAATTCCGATGCCACCATTCAATACTGGAATGCTCTGGCATTAAAACTGCTGGGATTGACCGGCGATGAGATCTCCAGCAAAAGCACAGCGGATCCCTCCTGGTATTTCATTGACGATACCGGGAAAAGAGTCCCTCCCGAGCTCTATCCGGTGAATATAGTATTAAAAGAGAAACAGCTGATCCATGATTACGTTGGTGCCGTTGTGTGGAAAGAGGGAGCCAGTCCAGTCTGGATATATGCCAACGCGTTTCCTGAGTTCGACTCATCGGGAAATTTAAAACAGGTTGTTGTGGCATTTGTAGAAATCACGGAAAGGAAGCGTCTGGAAGAGGATCTTAAGGAACTCAACAATACGCTCGAGCTGAGAGTTCAACAAGAAGTGGCGCGAAACCGTGAAAAAGACCATATACTCATACAGCAATCACGGTTGGCGGCCATGGGTGAGATGGTACAGAACATTGCCCACCAATGGCGACAACCGTTAAACGCCATTTCCCTGATCCTCAGCAATATAGAGGATGATTTTGAATATCATGAACTTACAAAAGCATCCCTTGCCAGAGCCACCCAGCAAGCCCATGCTATTTTGCAACAAATGTCCAGAACCATAGATGATTTCCGGGAGTTTTTCAAGCCGGACAGATCGGCTGTCGAATTCAATATTGAGAAAGGGATAAAAGATGCAATTCTACTGGTGGATGCGACGCTGAAAAATAATACTATACAGGTGAAGTTACTGGCAAAAGAGGAGCTTTTCACCTTCGGGTATTCCAGCCAATTTTCTCAAGTGATTCTCAATCTTTTAACCAATGCCCAGCAGGCCATTCTGGCAAACAAAGTCAACGGAGGCTGCATTGAAATAGAAATGAAACAGAAAGGAAAAAGAGGAATTCTCTCCATTCAGGATAACGGAGGTGGAATTCCAGATGAGATCCTTCCCCGTATATTCGATCCCTACTTTACCACCAGAGAACATGGAAGCGGAATCGGGCTGTATATGTCCAGAATGATCATAGAACGATACTTTCACGGATCCATGCAGGCAGAAAATGCTGCAAAAGGAGCCAGGATTACCATTGAGCTTCCTCTTGCTGACCGGAGAGAGTAGCATCGCGACAGGCGGGCCAGAGGAAATCATCCGTAGCGCTGCATAAGCTCCGTTTTCCGCTATACATTTTCTCTTTTCGCCAGTATATATAGACTATGCCCATTTCTATTATAAAGCCATCGGCGAGGCTCGCTCCTTTCATCAGGTATTACTGGGCTCTGGAAGAGGACTTTGAGGATCACCATGAACTGGTATATCCAACGGGAGAGATACAACTGCTCTTTCACTACAGGGAGCCTTTTTTTAATAGAGAGACCGCTGGCGATTGGTCAAGGCAGCCGCAGGCAAATTTTGCCGGGCAGAATACTGCTCCTAAAATCGTCCGATCCACAGGAAGATGTGGCGTGATCGCTGCCGTTTTTCATCCTTATGGTATCTATCCCTTCGTGAAAACGCCTTTGCACAGGATGAATGATCTTTCCATTCCCCTGGCGGATATTATGCCCTCCTGTAAAGATTATGACTCTGGCTATTATGATCAGTCCCATTTTATTCGGAAATTCAAGAACTTTACCGGCCTTACTCCAGGAGAATTTAGAAAAGTACTGAATTAGCAAAATGTCGTTTTATTACAATTCCCGCGCCCATAAAACATGTAATATCATCCTCAACCAATCAAACTGGAGAGGATTATGAACTTCAAAGAGAGATCCAGGCAGTACCTGCACAAACTCTGCACTGATATCGCCGAAAGAAATGTAGGATCACAGGGCAATAGAGATGCAACAGGGTGGTTCAAGAGTACCATTGAAAACTCTGGCTTTCAGACAGAGGAACAGGAATTTTCTTGTCTCCACTGGATAGATGGCAACAGCACTCTTGTTACAGATCAGGAAGAATTTACCGTACACACCGGTCCCTTTTCAAAGCCCTGCAATTGCCACGGCTATATACAGGTTGTCAAAAACATGGAAGAGCTGGGGACATGTGATGGAGAAGGCAGAATTTTGCTTTTAACGGATGATCTTGTTAAAGAACAGCTTATGCCGAAAGGATTCATCTTTTACAATCCTGACCACCATAAAGAAATCTACAGCCTTCTTGAAGAAAAAAGCCCCCTTGCCATAGTAGCAGCTACATCAAAGAACCCTGAACTTGCCGGTAGCCTCTATCCCTTCCCTTTCATTGAGGATGGAGACTTCCACATTCCTAACTGCTATATGAAAGATGTTGATGGAGAAAGATTGAAATTGTATCAGAATAGAGAAGTCCATCTTTCCATAAACTCTCAGAACAGAGATGAAAAAGGCTACAATATCATCGCCCGAAAAGGAGATTTTAGCAAAGGACGGGTCATTCTCTGCGCGCACATAGACAGTAAACCCGGAACTCCAGGTGCAATTGATAATGCGACAGGTATTGTAATTCTTTTGATGATAGCGGAGATGATCCAGAATAATAGAGATCTGGCAATTGAAATCGTTGCTCTCAATGGTGAGGATTATTATTCAGCTCCCGGTCAGATGGAATATTTGAAACGGATTCAGCTGGAATCGACAGAGATCCATGCTGTTATCAACTTTGATGGAGCAGGATTCAGGGATGAAAAGGGAGCCTATTCATTTTATAACTGCCCGGAGAGTATCGTTGAAAATGCAAAACAGTGTTTTAAAAATTACCCGACTCTTGTGGAAGGCGAACAGTGGTTCCAGAGCGATCATGGAATGTTCATTCAGATGGGTATCCCGTCATGGCATTTACTTCCCATCGTTTCATTGACAGACTATCGGCAGAGATTACTCACACGCCTGCGGATAATCCTGCCATTGTAGAGCATCAGATCCTGGTGGATATTGCACACGCTGTTTGCGATTTTCTCACGACATACCTGCAAAAGGCGGAACTCAAAAAAAGATAACTGATAGAAGTAATCGCGTGAGAGGGCAAAATACCCTTCCCTTTCACGCGAATGCAATGAAAATCAATCAATGATGATTGTGGTGTTTCGTATGATGATCGTGATGGCGGTGATGGTGTCCATGGCCCCAATGTCCTTTTTTCCGGATCAGAATCACATCTTCGCCTTCGATGGATGTGCCATCATTCAGTTCAGCCTTAAGAGGAACAACTATCGTTTCTCCATCTACTAATTCGCGATCCAGTTGAGTCTCCAGTGCATCGATCACTTCCTGCCTGTCGAACTTCAAGGTTAAATCTACTACCCCGTCCGCTCCCTGGGTTGTGCAATCCATAGCATCTTGTTTCCCTGTGTAAGGCTCAAAGGGTGTCGCTACATCTTCATAATCATAGCGAAGGGGAGAAACTCCCGCAAGGGTAACAGTTGTTGCGTCAATGAGCGAAGTATCGAAGACATCCGTTCCGGCAACAGCTACTGGCAATCGGCTATGGCAACTTCTATGATGATCGGATTCATGATGATCGGATTTTTCACAACCTTGATGCCGTCCATGATGATCGCCATGGGCTTTGCATTTTCCATGGGAGTGATGGTGGTGCTCCCCACACTCGCAACGGTTCATCTGCACGGGATTGGGGCAGGATCCGGGTTTTATATCCACAGGTGCCACAATGGACACAGGTTTTTGAGGAGCAAACGCTGATCCACATATGCTACCGGAAGCGGCTGCACCCAGATTTCCGATGATAGTGACATCGCCACTGGCTATATCCAGAGAAACCAGCTCCTTTGTTGCGGTATTAACAGTATACCAGATCCCCGTCTCCGGAGAACGTGCAAGGGTACATGCACTCACTCCCAGATTTTGCTTGATCAAAGTGGCCCTGGCAGTTACCGGATCAATCTTTATTAAATTCTGACCTGCAATGGCATAAAAAAAGCCATCGTTGGGTTCAAACTCCAATGAGGAGGCGGATACTTCTCCCAGACGCCCGATCTCTGTCAGGTTGCCAGTAACAACGTCAATGGTTGAAAGGATATTGCCTTCTAATACATATAGCGTTGAGCCGTCTGCTCCAAAAGCAATGCCGCGGCCCCCTATGGTCCTGGCCGTTTCTACCACTCTGGTCGCTGCACCTGTAGTGAGATCAACTACTACCACAAAATCTTTGCCCACGCTCCCATCCCGGATCAATCCGAAATGGGTTCCCGGACTGTAGGTTACACCACCAGGGCCCGGAACTGCCGCTGTACTGGTGGCCATTCCCGAAGCTCCTGATTGAAATGTGGTAGGACCTACCACCTCGGCCAGGCCGGTCTGGATATCAATTTTGATCATTGTATGATTGACATTGTCGTGCCCGAAAAGATAGGTGGCTTCCGCAGGTGTGGCGCTGGCAGCACTTGCCACAGAAACACTATCCGTACCAGCGTTAAGCAGGAGTGCTGTCGTAACCATGTCGGAGGTTGCGCTTCCTCCCGGTGAGCATGCTACTACAAAAATGGATAATATGATCAGAAGGGCTCTTTGTTTCATGTCTCCACACCTTACACAGAAATTAATTGAAACAAGCTGGCCCTGTTTCTTTCAGCATGTCACCCTAAAAACGCAATCTCCCTGGAAAAAATGACAATGTTAATTTTGAGATATCGTTAAATTTCTACCCGAAAGCATCATAAGGGACGCACTCCCCCGCGTCCCTCATGATGAAGCAATCGCAAGAAAGCTAAATATCAGTGGATATTCCGTAGGTGACAAAGTTGCTGCCGCAGGTCGGGGGACAATAGATACCGTAAATGCCGGACCTATGGTGAATGCGAAAAAAAGGACGCACAGGAATGATCTGAGAGTTGCGCAATCCGGTAAACTCCATTTCCACCATCAGATAGTTCAGTACACGGCGGGTGTACTGACTTTCGAATCGCCATGCCAGTACGTCCGGCCCATACTTCTCCAGATCCGGCTCCCGGCTGGCAACCGATAGGCCCTCTCCAAAAGCAAAGCTAAAGGGAAATCCTTCCGGAAGTTCATACCGCGCAACAAGCAATCCATTGACTTCCACATGTTTCATGATCCCGCTATGGACGCCCAGTTGTAACTCCGTCTCAAAAGTCAAATCCCGTATTCTCCCTTCCAGAGGCTTATTCCAGCCAGCCACAGTGAGATAAGAAGGTCTATATTCCACACTACCCTGGGTCAAAATTGAGAAAAGGGTGGTTCTTGTATAAACTCCTCGATAAAAAACAATACTATTGGAAGACTCCTCCGATGATTGCGCTGCCTGCGGCATAAGAAACAGAAGCAGCACAAAAGAAAACCATATCCCGGGCACCTCTGTCAGGTGCAATGGGTATATCCGTTTCATATTCGACCTCCTACCTTTCCTTCCGTAAAAATCCAGTTCAACTCTCCTCCGGTTGGCTCAATAGAATCCCGCAAATAATTCATATAACGTTCGCAGGGAGATGAGCTTTGCTTCAGCAGACATTCTCTCCGGGAACTCTTTATAGTATTTCCCGCTTCCAGGGCAGAACCGATCCATGTGCCAATTAAGCCTGTAGGCGCAGGCAAAAAGAAATAATAGCAAATGCGTCCATTCACAACCAGAGTTTTTTCCTCCCCACCTCTGGATGAAACAAAATGCAATCTGGCTCTTGCACTTCGCGAGACAATCAACGGAAGGCCCAGACCCGCCAGTGAATAAAGTGTATTACGAAAAACATCGTTGGATTCTTCTTCAATGTCAATCGTCAGCGAATACTTAAAAGGAGATTCTGGCTTACATGCGATCCGTTCACACACGACCTTGAGCAGCATGGGATCTTCCGATACAAGGTCTGCCTCAGCAAGATCCTCATGAACTACCTTTTCGCCGCTTCTTATATGAACGCATGAAACAGCAATCAGTATAGCAATCAGTGGCAGAATGCATTTAGCATGGGTGAATCGCATACCAGGCCCCATATCAAAATCATGGATCGTATGCTTTTATCTGTCATATACTTTTTGAGACTCTCATCAGATCAAATATGAGTGAAGATCACGTCTATGCCTGGCAGCATTGCATATCAGGGACACGTGCCCCATACAGGAGGCGTTAGTGCACCTGAGCCGGTACGAAAATTTGTTGGCTCGCTGCCAATGCCAGATACGCACCATCCCGAAAGATTTCTGGCAAAGGAACTGGCAGATTGAAACATGCCATTCATAGACATAACGCCTGAGACATCCCAGTTATTCAACGGTTGATTGAAACTGCTGGCGTCCCGGAACATTTCAGGCATCCCTGCTACACTGGAGACATCCCAGCTATTCAACGGTTGATTAAAACTGCTGGCACCATAGAATACTCTGATCATACTTAACACGTGGGAAACGTTCCAGTTATTCAACGGCTGATTAAAATTTGTGGCGGATTGGAACATCTCACTCATATTTATTACGCTGGAAACGTCCCAGCTATCCAACGGTTGATTAAAACTGCTGGCACTGTGAAACATCGCCTGCATATTCGTAACACTGGAAACATCCCAGCTATTCAAAGGCTGATTAAAACTGCTGGCCTGCCGGAACATTGCAAACATAGTCGTAACGTGGGATACATCCCAGCTCTCCAGCGGTTGATCGAAATCGGGGATTCCATACAGCATCATGCTCATATTTGTTACACTGGATACATCCCAGCTATTCAAGGGCTGGTTGAAACTGCTGGCAAAGAGAAACATCATGCTCATATTTGTTACACTGGACACATTCCAGTTGTTCAATGGCTGATTGAAATTGCCAGCAGCGTAAAACATCCTGCTCATATCCGTCACACTGGATACATCCCAGTTGTTCAATGGCTGATTGAAATTACCGGCAGACATGAACATCCCACTCATATCCCTCACACCGGATACATCCCAGTTCTCCAGCGGTTGGTTGAAATTGCTGGTGTATAGAAACATCTGGCTAAGATTTGTAATATTGTCCAGATTGGGTGTTTCGCTATCAGGGAATTCCGTCAGGTTCACGCATTGAGTAAACTGAGAGCCATGATTGTGCAGTTCACTCTTTCCCCACAAGCGAACAGCCAGAAGCTTCCCTCTATCTCCAGAATACCATCCAAACCCAAAGCCTTTAAGTGTACCTGCAACGGTCACTGTATACACTCCGCCTATCGCATAGGTATGAGTCACCTCAGCCTGGTCAGAAGAGGTGATTGCGTTGCTTGTTCCATCCCCCCAGTCTACAGCAAAGTCATAGATTCCGTCGGACGCCAGGGGCAGTTTCAATTGATTGCTGGCTGTTTCCACGTTTGTGGCAACAGTAGTATCCCATACGGTAACAAATAAGTTACCATTTTCCGGCTGAGTTGCAATGCCTCCAGCGCTTCCACTACCGTCGTCCGCTGCTATCCCGCCCATATCCAGAAAAAATGGCAGAAGAAGACCCGCTGATGATGGGTAGTCATTCTCAGGCTTACAGGAAACAGAAAAAAGCATCGGCACCAGCAGCAACAATGCAAATTGGCGCGTAAGCCTCCATAAAATTTGGCATCGCCTCACAACTTTCCCCACAGATTGTAGCGCGAATTCCATTGACGCTCATGTACCATGAGCCAGATCAAGATGTCAATACATTTCAAATTTATCCTAGCTTTCAACCAGAATACTAACAGTTTATTAACATATGTTAACGAATTTATTGATATTCACATTCTTTATATCCGTCAGGCCATTCTTCTTGCAACTGCCTCAGCTTCACGCAATAGATGAGGAATCGCGGTCTTACTCTCATCCTACTTCGCAGGTAAAAAAATTCCATCCTGGACCCTTCTGCGGCCCTGGAAAAACGGACAATACACTCCTTATGGATAGGACGGAAGAAGTGTAGATTACTTGTTATCCTCAGATGATACTATTGCCTCACCTTACGATTTTATGAAAAACAAGGATAGCATACGTCTCAATAATGAAGAAGTATGATTGCCAGATACAACTGAAGAAGAGAAAGGTCGGGCACTTCCAGAAGCATGCAAATGCATGGAAAACGGTAGCCGAACAGGACAGAGGAGTCAACATGCTGAAAGAGTTTTCAGTCAATTTTGGAAATTTTCTTTTATCTCTTTCGGACGCGATAGACCTTGCCAGTCCAAAGATTGCTTCACACCAGATAAGAACTGCTTTTATTTCCTGGCAGATCGCACGTGCAGCTTCCCTGCCAGGAAAACGGATAGACAATCTTTTCATAGCAGCACTGTTTCATGATATTGGCGCACTCTCCCTGGAAGACAAAATCAGTCTCCATGCTCTCGAAAATGATGAAACAGAACCCCATTGCATACTCGGTCAGGCGTTATTTGAGTCTACCCCCTTGTTTGCCGCCGCAGGAAATATTGTTAGAAATCATCATAAGCCGTGGCATCAATGGAATGAACCTATAGACTCTGCGGACACCTTTGACTCTCAGATACTTTACCTTGCTGATCATTTAGAAAACAAAATAAATCGAAAGCTATTTATTCTGCACCAGACCGAGCATCTCAAAAAAAGCATCGGGCTTCTTTCCAAAAATCAGATCAACAAAGAAGTTGTAGATCTTTTTTTGAGCATTGCGGAACGTGAAGACTTCTGGTTAGATCTATCATCCCAGAGATTGTATTCAATACTTCTTCATACAGGCCCTTTCAGGGGTGTTGAAATGACATACAATGATA
The DNA here is from genome assembly GCA_050305335.1 of Leptospirales bacterium. Lineage (GTDB taxonomy): Bacteria > Spirochaetota > Leptospiria > Leptospirales > Leptonemataceae > JBNLFC01. Next base: position 2,188 of record JBNLFC010000040.1, on the reverse strand, counting down.
TTTTTTCAATTGCATCTGTGCTCAGAAATACCATTGATTTTAAATCCAGGTTTACAGCAACTCACTCTACAGGCGTTGCCGAATGTGCTGTGATTTTGTCCGGATTATTTGGCCTGACCGATGCGGAAATCAGACAGATGCGTCTTGCGGGATATTTGCATGACCTGGGAAAGCTTGCCATTCCAAATTCTATTCTCGAAAAACCTGGCAAATTGACCGAAGACGAATTTGCAATTATTAAACAACACACCTATTTCACTTATTCAGTTCTCAATACAATTGGTGGACTTGACGAAATAGCTGAAATAGCCGCTTTTCATCATGAGAAACTGGACGGTAGCGGGTACCCATTCCATGTTGCGGCCGAAAAAATTGATACGCGTGCAAGGATCATGGCGGTTGCTGATATATTTACAGCCGTTGCTGAAGATAGGCCCTACAGAAAGGGGATGACAAGGGACAGCATTGAAGAAATATTAAACTTTCAGGTAAAAAACCATGCATTGGACGGCAGAATAGTTCGATTACTCACTGACAACTTTGGAGAAATTGCACAATACGTTAAGCAAAAGCAAGCGATCAGCCGTGAAGAATTCGAAAAGAAATTCACAATAGCCTCTACACAAACAGAGTCAAAACATTCCCTGACTTACAGCCTGTAAAGCAGGTCCATATAGATATCCAGCATGTCTGAAACAACGCTTCTATCGGGAATGGTCGCCGCCATTCCATAGACCGGAGCCATCTTCCCTTTTTCATGGGGATTTTTCTTTACATACACGACGGCTTCTTTCAGGTGCTTGATGAACCTCTCTGCCACACCTTTTCCTGTGTGCCGTAGTGTGACGCAAATATGCACAGCTTCGGGCATATGAAGGCCGTTGAGACTCCACCCTTTGCGAGCCATGTATTCCATAATCTGATAAATATTGAGTTCATTGGAACGGAAGGCTATATTGAAAAGAGGCTCTCCCAGAACTTCTAATTCGGGAATCTCCGCGATAGCGGCTTTGATCTTCTGCGCTGTATTAAGAATTTTCGATGCCGCATCCATGTATCCCTTCTCACCAATAGACGTTATGGCACTCCAGCAACCAGCACTCAAAGCACCGGGTCTGCTACCGGCAAATGTAGGAGAAAAATAGAGGCCCCCCGGCCATTCAGTGGCTTTGTAATACTGAAAATGCCGCAGCTTTTCATTGCGATACAGTATTACCGACGTGCCTTTGGGAGCATAGCCATACTTATGCGTGTCCGCTGAAATTGATGTAACCCCTGGAAGGCGAAAATCAAAGGGAGGGACATCATACCCAAGTTTTTCCGCCCAGGGAAGAAGAAATCCTCCCAGACATGCGTCGGTGTGAAAACCGATCCGTCTTTGTAGTGCAAATTCCGAAAGCTCCTTGATGGGATCAATAGCACCATGGGGGAAAGACGGTGCAGAACCTACCATGACTATTGTATTTCGGTTCACAAGTTTCTTCGCTTCCATGACATCGGCTCGACAGTGATCATCAACAGGTATTTTACACATCTTAATATTAAAATACCTGGCAGCCTTATCAAATGCCGCATGGGCAGTGACCGGAAGGACCATCTCCGGTCTTTTGATTCCTTTGAGTTCCCGGGCCATGTCCCTGTATGTCTTCATGGCCAGCATAATGCTCTCTGTTCCGCCGGAGCTTACAACTCCACAAACATGATCGCCAGGAGCTACGGCTTTGTCTCCACTCAACATGGTTGCCGTCATAGCTATGACATCGGCTTCATATTTTACCGTACTGGGCCATACATCCGAATGCAGAGGATTGCTCTGAGAATTAAGAGCATAGACTTTATTCAAAAACTCAATATGAGTATCATCGCCGTGATACACTGCACCCGATACATATCCATCCTTCCACTTTGCCGCCTCCCTGCGCAGCAGGCTTTTCATATCTTTTAAAATCTTTTCTCTGGATATCCCCTTTGCCGGTATTTTTTTTATAGAAGGATATTCGTTCCTGTAGGGTTTGAGTCCGGGCTCCAGCTCCATCATGATTTTGTCGTATTCTTTCTGTTTCAGATCCTCCAGTTTCCCGTTAATGGCGGGTATCTTTTTGGCGATCCGAATGAGGAGATTGAGGAGAGCCGGATTCAATTTTCCAGAGTATTTGTTGATCAAAATTTCGATGTCCATGAATCACCA
>JBNLFC010000039.1:0-13687 GCA_050305335.1 Leptospirales bacterium | reverse complement strand
AACCAGGACTGGTATCTGACAGCTGACGAAAACTACATTTACTCTTACTGATTGAAAGCTTCTGAAAACGGGGCTGAACAAAGAAGCCCTGCCACTGGCCGCCCGCAAAGGCGGCCTTTTTTATTGCTACTCTTTCTTTGAATGGTCTCACAAGACTGCATGTCTCAGGCGTTCGGCCGCAGCGAAATAAATGTTTTCCGCTTGAAAAAGTACTGCTACTCTGGTAAGAACTCATTTGCGAGGGAGTGTGTGAAAAACGGAAAAAATATCGGGGCAAGTCGTAACAAGCCTCATGGCACGAAAAAAACTCACCTGCCGGCAAAACGAATGGGTGATGCAGCCATTTTTCAAACACTGGACGAACTTCTTCCTATACCGGCACTTCTGGTAGATCAAAAGGGTGCCATTCTTGACCGATCTGGAGACCTCTCCATGCTCTGGATGGATTCCCGGGAAAAATCTGCACACAAGGATTCCGGTTCTGATACGGCAAGCAGTAAGACTCCTCTCAGGAAAAGGAAGTCTTCTCCCGACCATGTGAGTGATCTGGCAATGGGTCAGGAACTGCTTTCCCTGTTAAAAAAGAAGCGAAACTCATTCCAGCTTCAGACCCGCCAGAAAAGTGGCCTGGGGGTCCAGATCAAGGCAGGCGCTTTGCGGAATGGGGCAAGAATGCTCTTCTTCTGCTTTGCAGAAGAAAAAAAGAACAATTCACCCGACCAGCCAGCTTACCTGAACAATCTCATTGGATCTATTTCGCCTATTGTAACAATCAGTCACAATATGAGCGTCCAGTATGCCAACGACAGTTTTCTTAGAGAGTTTAAGCTTAAAAGCAGCAGCATTCGAGGGAAATCCCTCTTTGACCTCATTCACATGAGGCGGAATGACCAGGAACTCTTTGTCAATAACCTGCATGATTCAGAGGGCAGAAATATAGAAAATGCGGAATTCACCGTGAAGAGTCGTATCTTCGGATACTCCATCTTTCGCTTCGGTGACGAAACCGGAATTATTCTTAAAGAGATCACTTCATTGAAAAGATTACAAAAACAGGTGGAATCTCTTCACGCACGAATGCTTCGGCTGCAGGAGATGGAGCGACGGAAAATATCCGCTGAACTTCATGACTCGGTGGGCCAGACTATTCTCGCTGCCAAAATCAATTTCAACACTTACATGAAAGATCCGGAAAACCTGCAGGAGCGTTACAAAACCGGGTTGGAACTCATCGATAGAGCCAGCCAGGAGCTCAGGGAAATCTATCAGAACTTATACCCGTCCATCCTCAGTGATCTGGGACTGGAGGCAGCCATCCGCTGGTATGCCAAAAACTTTCTGGAAGTAAAAGGAATAGAAACCTCTCTGGAAATTCACCTTCCCGAAAGATTTGCCGAAGAGCAAGAGACAGGTTTATTCCGCATGGTTCAGGAAATTTTCAACAATATTGTTAAACACTCGAAGGCCAATCATGCTCTTCTCACCATACGCCATCACAACAAAAGCATTTATCTCCATGCAGAAGATGACGGAGTCGGTTTTCAGATGGAGGCGGCAAGATTGAAAGGCGGGCTTGGCCTTGCCAATCTTCGCAGTCGTGTGGAGGATCATCATGGGAAAATCCGCATTGAATCCGTTCCGGGAGAGAAAACGACAATCGACATTGAGATGATTGTGCGAAACTAGCGTTTCAGGATGGCCCGCAAACGAAAGGAATCAGTTGAGTCAGTTCAGTTATCTATGATTGCCTGCCCGGTAGAGAGAATGATTACAACAATAATGTTCAGAAAAAAAAGGATCAGTCTGATTCCATGGTTCCTCGTCCTTCTGTCTCTGCAACACGTTCCGTTGCACGCGGAGCAAGGTTCCGAAAGTGCGAGTAAGAACCAGGACGATTGCCCGGTCGTTCACCTCGTTCCCGACTACACCTTTCAACAGGCCGAGATTGCAAACATACCTCCTCCGACTTCTTTTAAGAAGTTAAACCTTTCAATGCCGTTGAGAAATCCAGCGGAGGGGTCTCGATTTCCTCAAGCTCTCTGGCTACGCCTGAATCTTCCCCGGGATTATGCTTGCCCCGATGCAGCTCTCTTTTTCTTTCCTCTTTTTCATGTGAAGATCATAGATGCCAGTGGAACAGTGCGAAAGTCAGGCCCGGGTGCGTCGGAGAACATGCTACCTGAACCATCATTTCCGAAGGAAATGATTTTTGAACCCGAAAAGGGGACACGACTGCTCTACCTGAAGTTCTATTCAGCTTTTCTCATTATCGGTCCTGTAAAAACTGTCTTCTACGGACCCTACTTGAAAATATTTATGAGTTTACTGGGAGAATCTCTTACTATTATCTTCGCAGTATTCGCCTCCATCACTGCTGCTATTGCAGTTTTACCTGCAATTTTTCACCACCGCTCCACCGGAAGAAAAATCTACACCGCCTTTTTCATATTTGCTTTTTTTACAGGCATCTGGTATGCATCCGGGATACCTGTAATTCACCTATCCCATCCAGGGATCTCCTTTTTCTATCTGGAGCTTTTTGCCCAATGGTTCTGGCCTGTGGGCCTCTTCTGGCTTGTAGAACTGATGATTGGTGCAGGCCCTTATAAAAGCATAGTCTTCTTCAAATGGATGAACCTGGTTCTTGCCATTTTAATTCCAATTCTGGTAAACGTTCTATTCCGGCTGCATATGGCGTCCGTTTTTTTTCATCTCAATACAGCCTATATGATTTTACTGGGCATTGAAACAACCATCTTGATGATGTTTCATATATACCGCATGAGAAATGGGGCTCCCATACACCCCATCATCAACATTGCTTTTCTGCTGCTTGCAATTTTCGGAGTCAGGGAAATCCTTGCCACACTGAACTTCATTCCCAGGGAGCACGACTATTACCATATCGGAGTTGTACTATTTGTTCTTATGATGGGTTACGCTGGACATAGCCTCGTGCGGGATATGGAGAGAAATCTTCTTGCCACATCGCGCGACCTGATGGAGCGGGAAACAGAGCTGGGAATGGCCAACCGCAAATTGCTCCAGGAGAGAATGAATCCTCATTTTTTATTGAACTCCTTCAACCTTGTTTACGCATTGATCACCCGGGATAGGACTCATGAGGCAGAGAAAGCTATACTACATTTATCAGACCACTATCGCTATCTGACCGATCATAGTTTTGACGCCCTTGTCCCTTTCTCGCAGGAACTGGAATTTGCCGAGGGCTTCGCCGAACTGCAAAGAATGCGTTCTGGTAGTGAATTTCACTACGCACGCAACATTTCCCGGAGTGTAGAATCTTTGCTGGATCAAATCCTGATTCCTCCGTTAACGCTACAGCCTCTTGTAGAAAACTGTTTTCGCCACGGATTGGCTCCCCCGGGAGGCGGTACTGTAAATCTCAGCATAGAACTCACGAATGCGTCACAGGTTCAGGAGAAGACAGAGCTTTCCAATGTCAATATTGTGATACGCCTGGAAGACGATGGTGCAGGTCTGGCAGCGGATGCGGATCTAACAGGCCGCAGCCTTGGCAATATTCAAAAAAGAGTGCGATTTCACTATCCAACCTCCACGCTGCTTGTTGAAAACCGGGCCGAAGGATCAGGCACTCTTACCACACTTGAAATAAAAAATCTGGAAATACAGCTGCCGAAAGTTCCTTTCACGCAAGAGGATACAGTATGAATGAATTGAGCCGCCCCTTGAAGGTGCTTCTGGTGGAGGATGAGCTGGAAAGCCGCGATTTACTGACTCAGTACATCACTTCTACCCCGGAACTTTCCCTCTCCGGAATTGCAAAAACCGGAAAAGAAGCTCTTGATATGCTCCAGTCGGACAACTTTGATATGGTTTTTTTGGACATCAATCTTCCGGTGATCAGCGGGTTAGAGGTTGTGGAAAAACTGCAGGATCGGTTGCCTTATTTAATTTTCATTACAGTCTCCAGGCAATATGCTCTAGAAGCATTTGAACTGGGTGCCATTGACTACCTGCACAAACCTATCTCCCGGGAAAGATTTGAAAAAGCCGTGGCTCGTGTAACTGGCTTTATGCACAGGGAAGGCGACAGGAGTTCTGGCAAATCCTTTCAATACAGTGGAATTCTTGTGTCGGACGGTGAAAGCCGATATCTCATACCCCATAGTGATATCATATACATTTCCGCCAATGATCGAAAAAGCATTATTCACACGGAAAAAAGAGACTACGATGTTTCCAGAATGATTTCCGAACTGGATGAAAGGCTCCCTCAGGAGACTTTTTTACGCATCCACCGGGGCACCGTCGTGAATTTGAATTTTGTTGCTGAAATGCAATACCTGCTGGGAGGTCGCTACCAACTATTCTTGAAAGATGAAGATGAAACCAGCCTGACCGTAGGGCGCACCTATGTTCCCGAACTGAAAAAAAGACTGGGGTTCTAAAATTCTCCCACTCAAAAATGTGTCGCTGAAGCCTCAATGAGTAACGTTGACTTCATCCCCATTGACATTCTATTTGCTATGTGCGATACTCCAATCCAGTTATAAGATTTAAGTCGGATTTCAAGGGAACCAGCCGGGATATTTTATGAAGATTCTAATCTTAAATGGAACGATCAGGGATGAGCATCCGCTATTTGATGAATATCTAAATCGTTTGATGGGAACTCTGATCAGCTTCAAGCATGAAGCAATGCAGATTACTCTCTACAATAAGAAAATTAACCAGTGCATTGGCTGCTGGGATTGCTGGGTAAAAACCCCCGGAATCTGTAGACAGCGGGACGACATGAAAGAAATTCTTCAATATGCAATTCGTTCGGATCTGCTTCTGTTTGCTTCGCCCCTTCGTCTGGGCTTCCCGTCGCCACAATTAAAACGAACTCAGGAACGAATGATCCCGCTGATCCACCCTTATATGGAAGTGGTCAATGGCGAAGTGCACCACAGGGGTCGCTATAAAAAATATCCACGGATTGGCGCGCTTTTTCATTACCCGGAAGAAACAGGATCCGAAAGAAACCAGGAGATTTCAGGCGAGCAGGCAGAAGACCTGGATATTCTCAAAGAAATTTTTTCCAGAGATGCAGTAAACTTTAAATCACGTCTTGCACTATTTGCGACAACGAAAAAAGAAGCACAGGAGCTTGCTTATGAAATGCATTCTATTCAACGGTTCACCTAGAGCGAAAAAGAGCAACTCCCATTTTCTAATGAAATCCTTCCAGGAGGGCTTCGATGCCAATAGCGACACACCGATGGAATTGCACTACCTGCGAGAACGCGAAACCGGAAAGTATTTTCAAGAAGCGCTGTTGAATTGCGATGTGGCACTTTTTGTATTTCCGCTATACGCTGACTCCATGCCAGCACTGGTTCTTGACTATTTTCTACAGATGGAAGAAATCAGTCAGACCCGGCCCCTTCCCGCTCTTGGTTTTATAGTCCATTCCGGCTTTCCTGAAACCATTCACTCCAGACCTGTGGAACGCTATTTAAAAAGAATGACCCAAAAATTACGGGTCAGATACGCAGGATGCGTCATCAAAGGTGGCTCCGAAGGAATTCAAGACATGCCTCGCTATATGACATCGAAACTACTTCAGCGCTTTTTTTTGCTGGGAGAAAGCTTTGCCCGGGAAGGTCAGTTATCGGAGACAATTGCAAAAAAGCTGGCAGGCACGGAGAAATATAGTCCCTTCACTGCTCTTTTCATTTTACCCCTCGCCTTTCAAATGTCGAAGGCTTTCTGGAATGCTCAACTGAAAAAGAACAACGCCTATGATCTGCGATTTCAAAGACCTTATGAAAACCCATGAAAGCATGGCTGATCATATCAAACTTCGGCCAGACGTTCATCAATCAACTTTCGCACAACCGACGCGTCAGGCGGAAGCTTGACCGGCACGTTTGCCAGACGCGATTTTACGTCATCCAGCATACTTTCATGGTATCCCGTTTTGAACTCGGAAAATTTCAACCCATGAGCTGTGGAAACCACAACAACACGATCGCCATGAGCAATTGTGCCTTTTTCAGTAAGGCGTTTTAACGCTGCCAGAGCAACGGCCGTATGGGGATCTGTAAACATTCCATAGCGATCGGCCAGAGCCGCGGCATGGGCCAGTTCATCTTCGCTGGCCTCTTCCACCACGCCATTAGCCAGCTCCAGAGCCCTTCTGGCGCGCGGATAACTTACCGGATTACCGATTTGAATTGCCGAAGCCAGCGTTCGTTTCGCCTTTACTGCGGAATAGGATTGAAATCCTGTTTTATAGCTTAAATAAAAGGGGTTTGCGTGGGCTGCCTGGGCTACCAGAACCCTGGGAATTCGTGAGGTAATTCCAGTCTCTTTCAACAATTGGAAACCTGCCACAATGGCCGATACATTCCCCAGGTTCCCGCCCGGAATCACAACCCAGTCGGGAAGTTCCCATCCAAGTTGCTGAACAATCTCCGGTGAAATGGTCTTCTGCCCTTCAATACGAAGAGGATTCATCGAATTTGCCAGGTATATGGAAGAATCGGAAGTGACTTCCTTAACAACCTTCATACATCCATCAAAGTCCGTATCCAGTGAAAGCACCAGCGCCCCATTGGAAAGAGGTTGCACCAGTTGTGCGGTAGAAATCTTTCCCGCAGGTAAAAAAACAATAGTGGGTATACCCGCAGCGGCTCCGTAGCAAGCCAGCGCCGCTGAAGTATCTCCTGAGGAGGCGGCAGCCACGGCACGCACAGGAAGCCCTTTTGCCATCAAAGATTTCGCATGGCTCACCAGCACAGTCATGCCCAGATCTTTAAAAGACCCCGAATGAGATGTGCCACACTGCTTGATATATAGGTTTTCTACACCCATTTCTCTGGCCAATCGAGGCACCGGAATAAGAGGTGTTGCCCCTTCTCCCAGGCTGACGATATGCGCATCATCAATTTCGGGCAATACCCACTCTTTTTTACCCCAGATCCCTGAATCATATGGATGAGCAGCAGACCGATATCGCTCCGCAAAAAGAGATTTCCATTGAGTCGCATTTACCTTTTTTAATGCCTCTATGTTGTGGGCAACCTCCAGAAGTCCACCACACTCGCACAGGTATCGTACAGATTGGAGAGGGTACGAGGCACCACATTCGATGCATTTGAGCTGGGCCTGGAAGTTGGCAGTAGAAAGATTCATGAATACCAGTGGGCGGATCTGCTACTTTCCCTGTCAAATCAACTGCTGCTCTCTTCTTCTTCCACAACTCCGGTCTGACGGGCAAAACGGTAAATCCCGCGCTTGATAGGTTTGATGCGATCCACTCCCGGGTGTATCTTCGTAAGCTTCAGCAAAAAACGCATCCGCTCCTGACCGCTAACATTAAAAAAATAATCACAGGAGAGTTCAAAATCGAGATATTGAAGGGGACGATTGTGCTGCATTGCCCCGACCACCCGTAGCAATGCCGGATGCCCTATCAGCTCATGGGACTCGAATTCGGTGGTCTCCCTTAAAAGCTCCAGCTTCGTGGCATGAGGACCGCGATAGTAGAGGTGATGTCTGGGCACAACGTATACGGTATACTCCTCCATGTCGGGTTCTTTGCGAAGCCGAAGAATCACATGATTTTCCGAAATACCATGTAGCTGTGTTTTGATATCAGAATCCAGAAGGCCAATGGATACGTTTCTTGTTCTGGCGTCCACGCCCATCACAATTTCATATGTAAAACCCACGTCTGGAGGTTGAGCCTGTTGTTGCAATAAAACAGCCCTCACCGGCTGCACAATGCTGAAATAGAGCAGGATCAGAAAAACAATAAAAGCAACAACACCGAGAATGGCTACTCCAACCTGCAGGCCTGTGGGAACAATGATCAGCATCTCACCTTCCCTTTCGTCAAAACTGGCTCATGCCCATTCAAAAGTGTCTTACCTGAGATTTCAAATAAGCCCGGGCTCTTTCCTTGGCCTCTTCATCGGTCAACCCTGCCTCTCGTTTGATCAACCACCGATAGCGTACCATATACTGAGCGATGGGCGCGGGTCGATCATCGTCAACTTCGGGGAAGGTCAGGTGGAAACGGGTCACATCCTCCTGAAAATATTTGCTGGCCTGCCATGTACGGGGGGTCTGTCCCGGTAGATACTCAATTTGCGCAATCTCTCTTGTCTCAGGATTGATTTTGACCACAATCATTCCTTCCAGACTCCAATCTTTAAAATTAAAGGTTCTGGCATACTCGCGAAACTTCTTCTCCTGCTCTTCATCGCCATTTTCATCTTCAGCTCTGAGCACATCCTCTTCTCTATCCATCTGTTTGACCACATATCCGTCATCGGTAATTAAAACGCGAAAAAGCTCTCCGGGCATTACTGGAATTTTGGTAAAATAGGGATCGTTCAGAAGATCCTCCCTGGTTATACTCCGAACAGTGGTGCCCGATGATTCCGATCCCGCAGTGGACGTTGAAGCACAGGAGAAAAACAGGGAAAAAACTGCTATAAGAGGCAGCGATAAAAGGAACATTGACAGAGAAATTGAGTGGTGGAGTCTCATATTGCTCCAGATTCTGCCCAGGCCAGTCAGAAAATCATAGTACTTTTTAAAAAAAAATTGCGTGAAGGATCACTCCAGCATGGAGAGAAGCTTCACCGGGTTATCCGCATCATCGGGAGCGGTCAGCAGATTTCTGGCAAATTGTATCTCTACAGGCGAAGACGATAGATACTTTTTACGTTCCACCTCGCTCATGAGGCGATTCACAAAGAGTTCCGCCTCCCTTCTGTTTCTACCCGGCAGAATAATGGCAAAGCGTCCCTGCCCCATCCGTGACACGTAGTCGGAGCTATAGAGCAAATCGGATATGGTTCTGGAGAGATCGGTAAGAAATCGGGTTACTTCAGTGGCCGGGTTCATGGCAAAAATACGGCGAATGTTTTTCACCTTTAGATCCACCAGGGAGAGAGAGGCATGAAACTCGTTCGCCCGGGCCATTTCTTCAGTCAGGCGTTCCTCCAGAGGGCTGAAGGGATCGTTCACCACCGATTCTCTGGTGTGTGCAAGTTGCAGGTTGGCCACAGTGGGAGCCATCACCTGGGCAAGGGCTACCATCTGCTCTCTATGATAATCGGTCCATGGCTCTTGCAACTGGTGAATGGTAATGAAGCCCACCAGCCAGTTCATATTGATCAACGGAAGAATCCAGTAGTTCTCCATCAGGACTATATCATCTCCCACATAATTGGCGATGATATCACCCATCTTTCGAAATCCCTGCAGCTCATAGACCCGGGTTATATTGGAGATCATGCCCACCAGTTCGGAGTCAATGGAGAGCCGAAATTTCTCAATGGATTCCGGCGATATGGTGTTTCCTGCAAAGATACGATAGTGTTTCTCTCCCGGGGTGAGAAGGACCAGCGAGAATCCCGAAACCTGAAAATCTTTCTCAATGGTCTGGGATAAGACGTCAAAGATCTCATCCAGCGATCGAACTTCGGAAACACTTCGAGAAAAGCTCAACACATCCTGTTGCATTTTGTTTCGGCGCTGCAACTCTTCCTTTTCTTTCAGAGCATCCAGGCCTTTGACAAGACGATGGCATTCGGAAGAGAGAAGGTCCGACAGCATATTGGAGTATTCCAGATCATCCAGACCATAATCGGCACCACTCATGGGTCGACTGATGGTTAAGATTCCATACAGACTCCGTTCGTTTCGGATGGGCAAAATCAAATGGGCACTGGAGACTTCGAGAATATCTCTCTCCTCTACAGTCAGACCTCCATGGGAGATCTCTTCGGCATACTTCAGACCGGACTCTGTCAAACAACGATCGTAGATCTCATCCCCCGGCTTCAATGCCCACTCACGATCGGGGTCAAACCCGATATGGGCAACCGGCCGTAGAAAACCTCCAGGCTCGCCCGGTGGATTTCCGGCAAAAATACAGATCTTTTCCGCACCCAGTTGTCCCATAACGCCGTAGATGATGGATTCCCAGAAATCTTCGAATTCATCTATGCCCGCCATTTCCCGCGTAAGGTCGAAGATAGAAAGATAATTATCAAGTTTACGTGCGGAGGCGATTCTATCTTCCACAGGTTTTGTGGAAAAGTCTTCCTGTTCCGAATCAAGCAGGAACCTATCGCGGTTTTCTTCTCGTAACGGACCAGTTTCGGTAAGGCTTCGTGAAACCTTCTCCGCATCCACTTCAGCCTCTCTTTCCCACTCTTCAAATGGATCTTTATATTCACCACCGGGGGATAATGATTTCCCATCCAGCGCAGGGTCATCTCTCCCGGCGGAGTTGCCACTGTATTCAAGATCCGGGAAATCACTCTTCGGTTCTTCTGCTACGGAGTCTCCCTCCCAGAATCCTGGTTCTCCCGCCGATTCAGGTATCGTTTGATCCCCAGCTTCAGCGCTTTCAAACGCATCTTCACCCGTATGCTCTGCCAGTTGCTGTGCCTCATCTTCCGCTGCTTCCGGAAACTCTGCAGATGCAGTTTCCGACGCCTCAAAAGGTGGGAGCGTTGTTTCCTCCGTCGTAGATAACGGCGTCTCGAAACCGTCCTCATGGCTGCCCTTCTCATCTTCCCTCCCCCCGGCACGCATGGCTTCCGCTTTCGCCAGAAGCCCCTGGCCATGGTGATCCTCTTCTCCTTCCAGCCGGGATGGCTGCATTTCCTCTGCTTCTTGTTCCACAGGAAGCAGATCAGCAAGTTCATCATCCTGCAAACCGCTATCTCCGGACTCCCTCTCCAGAATCATCGCCGGGAGGTCGAAATCCAGACCAGACGATTGGGCTCCAGGGAGAGTCTCTACTTCATGATCAATGGAAGCCACTGTCCCGGGGGTTTCGGCAACTATCTGCTCACCGGGAGTTTCAGCATAAATCTCATCTGGAGGTGACGGTGTCGCTCCCTGGATATCCGTAGAGAGATCTTCCAGGATCTCTGGACTGGTACTCTCCGCCGGCTGATTCCCGGCGCGCATAGCTTCTGCTTTTGCCAGAAGCCCTTTTGTTCCCATCCATTCTACAGAGCTTTCTCGTTGCGTCGCCATCATCTCCCGGAAGCGAGCTGCACGGGCCAGAAGGCCTTTCGGTCCCGATGAGGGAAGTCGTCCGGAGGAAGTGATAACATTGCGCCGGACGGATGATGTTTCCTTTAGCCTTCTGTGCAGTTCTTCTGTATCCGGATGAATCAGGCTCTCGGGGTGATGGTGAAAATAGTTGGCTTTATTTAGCAGCCCCCTTCCAATACGCCGAAATTCTTCAGCGTCGCCAGGGAAATTGCCGGTGATGGGAGCATTGCGATAAGCGAATGCCTTCGCCATAAGTCCGTGAGGAGCCGCGGGAGGGGCCAGAGGCCGGTCTGGTGTCCCGTCCGAGGCTTCCAGCAAGGCTGCTTTTTCCAGAAGACCCATGGAAGTGGTGTCAGGATCTCTATCTCAGGACTGTTCCAGATGTCCTCTAGAGATCCAGCTCCTTCATAAGCTTACGATAGAGATCAAAATATTCCGATTTGCTAAATTCGCGTATGGTATCATCCGGCAATTGATCGAAAAGAGAATCAAGATAGGAGATCATTTTGCGAAGTTCCATCTTATCCACATTGTTATCACTGGATTCCACTATTGCCTCTCTTTCGGGAGACATCAGGGGAATATCCTGGGATACAGGAGGGAAATCGTGCTCATATTCTGCCGCAGATCCATCCACTTCCACTCCGGATACATCATCCAGATCCATCTCCGGTATATGGGATGAATCCACGTCTTCCAGAATGTTTTCCAGCTCCGCGTCGGAGAGTGCTATGGGTTCGTCGTCTTCCTCTGAATCTGAAAAGAAAGAGTCTGGCAATGCGTCATCTTCAGGTGCGAAGGCATCAGGTGCTTCTTCTGAGTCAGGAAGCTCACCCCCCGCTTCTACGCTATCACCGGAGACATCGGAAATGATATTCCCCAGCTCTTCGGGAGTAAGAGTGATGTCTTCATCTTCTTCCTCCTCTTCATCCATTAAACCGGCAGAGCCTGAGGATTCCTGCGTCCTGGCAATAGGATCGAAGTCTGTCAAATCAGGGAATGCCTCGCCAGCAGTCACCTGATCCAGATCCACAAAATCCTCATGGTCGCTATAATCGGACGGAGTTTCAGCGCTTTCTGTCTCATCTGGAACAAGGTCGAGTACCATGTTGTCCAGTTCATCTTCGTCGCTCACACCTTCTGAAGTCTGGATGTTGGATTCATCCACATCTTCCAGAATGTTCCCCAGCTCATCTTCGCTGAGTGCAACGGGCTCGGAATCATCAATGATATCATCGCTTTCGCCGTTTAGTGCAGGTTCGTCGATTAGATCTGAAAGGTCATCTAACCCCTCCCCTTGTAAGCCGCCCAAATCTGCTGATTCGCCACCAAATGGATCCCCTGGCTCAGGCAGGTCAATATGCGAATCCCTCGTTGCATCGTTGTCATCCAGATCGTGAAAGAAACCCGGATCCGAATTGCCCAGCAGGCTATCAAGCTCTGCATCGCTGAGATCTAACCCGAGGCCCGGGTCATCTGTCCTGGCTTCCTTTTGCGCCATAATCGCTACTGCTCCTGAGAATTGTTGGCGAATTTATCGACCTGTGTAGTATATGATCGGTCCATACGCTCCCGGTATGGAAAAGAAATCCTTTTTTTTCTCTCAATTGCTACGATCTAAAATAGTCGATATGAGTTATGGTGGCACTGGCTCCTGGTTGATAAACAAAAAAAAGGGGCTTTGCGCCCCTCTTTATCTTAAAGTGCGACTCGAAGTCCTTTGAAGGAGACTTATGCCCTGGGACCGCTGCCGTATCGAATGCGCACGCGGGCAGCTTCCTGGCGATCCAGCCTCCTCTCAATGGCCTCATCGCCTGCCACGGGTCCTTTCTGTAGCTCCATAAGTTCCCGGGTGGCCTCTTCTACCTGAACATCGGATAAGCGCTCAGCTTTGTTGGCCACCACCGCCACCCGATTGTGAGAAATCTCAAGAAAACCGCCTTCCAGAATGAAACGCTCCACTCTCCCATCTATGGGGTAGCAAGTCATCAGTCCGTTTCCCAGAAGGCCTACAAAAGGGGCATGTCCGCTCAACACTCCCATCATGCCATCATTGGCGGGAATATGCACGTTGGAGACACTCCCCTGATAGAGTATACCAGATGGGGAAACCAGGCTCAATTGCAATTCTTGTGAATTTGTTGTTTCCATGCTTGCTCTTAAACACTCACACCGAGATCGCGCGCAGAAGCAATTACTTCATCAATGTCACCCTTCATATAGAAAGACTGTTCCGGAAGATGGTCCAGACGTCCGGACAGGATCTCTTTGAAAGAACGAATGCTATCCTGCAGTTTCACATATTTTCCTGGAACACCGGTAAATACTTCTGCTACATGAAAAGGTTGAGACAGGAATTTTTCAATACGCCGGGCACGATTCACAAGAATTTTATCCTCATCAGAGAGTTCATCCATACCCAGAATGGCGATAATATCCTGTAATTCATTATAACGCTCGAGCAGTTCCTTTACATGCTGTGCACAATCATAGTGTGCTTTACCGATAATATTAGGATCCAGAATACGAGAAGTACTTCCCAATGGATCCACAGCAGGATAAATACCCAATGACGTAATCTTACGAGACAGGGATGTAGTCGCATCCAAGTGAGTAAATGTCGTAG
>JBNLFC010000038.1:0-13723 GCA_050305335.1 Leptospirales bacterium | reverse complement strand
GTTTGCTTATAATTATAAAAAAAGAATTATTGTATTTATATTGTCGGGGGCCGCACTGGTAGGCCTGCCTGTGGGTGCAGTGGCTATCCTGCCTCTATATTCTACGTTGAAAGCGAAAAATGTAAAGGACTTTGAGAATGATCTGCAGTCAAGAGTTCGTTTGATAGAAACGTCCGTGGATAGAATGCGCCAGGTGGCCGACCAGATGGCCAGTAGAACCAGATTGCGCGAAATGCTGACTGACTACAACGATCACAGAATTTCTCTGGAACAACTGCAAATACGATCCACACCACTTCTCTCCGATGCACTGGATCGTTCCGGCGAGGCGCTGGGGCTTGCTAGAATGGATCTACAGCATAATATCGTCATAAAGCTTCGATTGGTGCCGGATGAGGAAACCTTGAAAAAGATTTCCCTGAGTGAGGAAAAAACGATTGTATCTTCGGTACTGGATTGGGATGGTCACGCCATTATCATCGTTAGCGCCCCCATACTGGATCGCAATCACAAATATGTAGGTAGCGATCTTGTAATTTTCAATGCAAATAGCATCAGGGATATCCTGAATGATCCTTCACCTCCTGGCACGACAGGTGACTTTCTTCTGGGACAGGAGCTTCAGGGACAGTTTCACCTGTTTTTCCCGGGCAGATTCCTTTCAGCAGATTTTTCAGTGAAGTCCCTGGTGCAGGATAATTCAGTTCATTCTCTTGAGGAAACTCTGAGAAGCGACAGAATTGCAAGATATATGTCGATTAACGGAACAGAGTGGGTGCTCGTACTTGCTCGAGAAGAGGGGGAACTGAATGCAATCTTGAACCGCCAGGTAATGGTCATCATATTATTGATACTGGTATTGCTGGTAGCGTTCTCTTCTGGACTCTTTCTTTTTCTAAATCCTTTGATTCATGAAATGAAGAGGGAGATGGAACTGCGCGATTCCATGGAAAAAGTGGCGTTGAACCACAATCGTGACCTGGAAACCATCAATAGTGACCTGCAGGAAAAATGGCATGCGGAAAAGGAAAAAAACGAACATCAGGAAATCATTATGTTTCAACAGTCGCGCTTGGCGATTCTTGGAGAGCAGATCAGCGCTATTGCCCATGCATGGAAACAGCCGTTGAATAATCTTGCGATTTTTATTCAGGATGTAAAGGAAACCTGCGATGCAGGAGGTCTACAGCCTGATCGCATCGCAAGCTTTACAGAGCAATCCCTGGCGAACATTTTTTTTCTTTCGGGCAGTGTAAACAATCTGGCGGACTACGCAGCTCATGGTAACAGAGATACTTTTCATCTTTTGCCCACAATCCTGGAAACAGTTGCTCTTGTGGACGGAGTCCTGAAAAGTCACAACATAGAGCTCACCACTACCTGTCAGGTCCCGAAAGACGAGTGTAGCGAATGGAGTATCGAGGGATTTGTTAATGATTTTAAATATATGCTCCTGACTTTGATCGTAAATGCTATGGATGCCGTGGACCGTTGCCGATTGGATCACCAACTGGGAATTCACGACAGTGGTCTGATAGAGATTGCCCTTGAGCGCAAGGAAGGGTTGATTCGGGTAACAGTCCGTGATAATGGAGGAGGTATTTCTCAAGATGTTATGGGACACCTGTTTCAACCTTTTTTTTCTACCAAAGAGAATCCGCCTTCCCCGGGGCTGGGGCTTTACATAGCGAAAAGGTTAATGGAAAAGCGCTTCCGTGGAAAAATCTATGCAGCTAATAACACTCAAGGAGCGGACTTTTTTCTCGAGTTCCCACTTTTTTGACGTCTTTTGTTTCCTGGCTTTGAGGTTGGTGTCGCTTTTTTTTCTGTAGTGGAAGTTGATCGCTTCGCTGCGTCCTTGTTGAGATCGATGCGCTGAATCACTTCCCCATGGGGGGTAATTCTATATCCGTTGCGGGGGCCACCAATGCCAGTATACCAGGAACCATCTTCCAACAGCAGGTCTTTCCAGTAGGTGAAAAAGCGTGCTTTCCCATTGCTGTTCTCAATATCCAGGGTTTTTAAAAAAGGGAAAATTTCTCCGTTTATATCCAATTGACTTCCGTTGACCAAAGACAACTGGTACTCTGCGGGAACAATATCGAATATGATTCCCTTTTTGTTTTTCCCCACCTCCTGTGCAATCCAGCGCCGGATCTCAATGGAGGCAATATCCGTTACTCGAACTTTTTTCATGTATCGAATGCCGTTTTTTTCATGCTCCAGTGATAATATCTCGGGTGCTTTGAAGCGAACGAAGCCAGTAACCTGGCGCTTGTCACCCATGATGAGAGTCACAGAAATATAAAATTCGATTTCATGGATAGAAGGGGACTCTGCGCCATCATTGGCAGTGGTAGTGCCAGGGAGCGATGTGGGATTCCCATCTCCATTCGTCCTGGCGTAGAGAGATTTTCCCGGGCCGGTAAAGAGAAGAGAAGCCCAGAAAATAAAAACCAGCAGCGGTAGAGTTGTTTTAAAGGTGAATACCCATTTTCCTCTCTCCGCTGAAGGTGAAAGATGCATTCTTAAACAATACCTCTTAACGAAGAGCAAATTCGCTCTACATTGTTGGCTGTCAGGTTAGGATAAATAGGAATTGCGATCCCTTTCTGATACAACCTTTCTGTATTGGGATACTCCATGCGTGGCAGACCCAGAAGGTGGTGAAGCGGCGTTTCCACTGCGCTCATGACTCCAATTTGCAAAGATGCGAAATAACGTTTCACTTCGTCGCCGTTTTTATTGATTACCACAGGAAACTTTAGATAAGCGTCTATGGCAGGGCGTCGAAAGTAGCTTTCATGTGGGGTAAGCCGCAAGGTCTCCATATACTTCTGACCTATCTTTTTTCTTCGGGGAAGAATCAATCCCAGATGAGAAATCTGGTCCAGACCCATTGCTGATTGGAAATCTTCCAATCGATAGTCATAAGCAGGCAATTCTGGAACACGTTTGCCGCCGTAGCGCATAGAAGATAGCCTGCCCTGCAATTTGGGATCAGAAGTGACAAGGATTGCCCCGTTTCCGGTTGTGATGATATCCTGTTCCGAAAGACCACACAGAGCAATGTGTCCGGTATTTCCAAAAACTACTCCATCTTCATCCGAACCAACAAGGCCCGTAAAGTCTTCAATAATACGAATTCCCTTTGCTTTCAGCGATGCTGTTTCAACAGGTGAAACGCTGCCGAAACTATGATCCAGTATATAAACGGAAGGCAATTTGCCTGTCTCATTCTCCATTTTCTCGAGTAAGGCCTGAAGGTTTTCATTAGAGGGGTGGAAACTGTTACGGTCCAGATCGATCAGGCGGACATCTGCTCCCACGTAGCGAGCTGCATCGCATGCTGCTACAGGTGATACGGCGCTCATCAGTACAGTGTCATCCTTGCCCACCCCGAGGGCTAAAAAAGCAAGATGGTACCCGGCTGACAGTGAATTTACTGCAAGGACATGCTTATAGTGGAATGTACTGGCAAAAGATTTTTCCAGCTTCCTGGTGATATCTCCAGATCCCAGTCGATCATGGATCAGACAGTCCAGCACCGACTCCAGTTCCTGCCTGGAGAGAGTGGGCTTGGATGCCTCGATAGGTTTATTTTTCTTTTCTCTGTAAATGTTTACTACCGCCACAGCTTTTCCTTTGTTTCTGCAACTTTTGACCCTTCCGAAAGGCTACGACTTTGCGGAAATGGTCACAGAAATCCTTTGAAATTGCATCTGATTTGCCGATCAGATGTATGAATCCGGGGTATTCCAAATGTCCCCTTCCGGCACATTATGTCTCATTTGCAAATTTCCTGCAATCATTTTTCATACCCAAAACCAGCGCCCTTTTTGCAGCAGCGAAAGCTTCAACAAAAATTGACAGAACAATGGATCTATGATTATTTAGCTCTCACTTAGAGCCGGCTTTGAGACGTGCTTTTATTTTTGAGGAGAGGAATCATGAAATTCAGATCACTGGCAACACTACCCATTTTAATTTCACTGCTATCTTTTAGTTGCAGTTCATCCGGCGAACGATTGGACACCGATTCTGATCTGGTTTCCGACTCCGGAGGTTTGACCCGTACAGAAATGGAAAAGGCAGCCAATCAATTCGGTGGAAAAATCGGAACTTACTTTAAAGAGAATCCTGCGCCGGGAGGCATTTTCGTAGCATTTCTGCCCACGAAAAATGATACATCTGAAATGATACCTACCGACTTTTTTGATCGTCAATTTGTATCCACCCTGCTAAAAAATCGGGTCTTTACGGTGAGAGTTGACAAACGGGAGAAATCCTTGAAAGAAATTCAGTTCAGCCAGAGTGGCCTTACCAGAAATCAGTTGAACCCTGGCAATATGACATCTCCCAACTTTTATGTGGATTGTGTTATACGTGAAGACATGTTCATGTCGGGAGGCAAGCGTATTGTGGAACAAACCATTGATGTGCAGTTGATCGATGTGGAGACACAGATTGCCGTATGGAGTGAAAGAGCTGCATACCGAAAAAAAGCCGCTTCACGCGGAGGGGTGGGCTGGTAAAAGTTCATGTCTATGATTTCATTCAGGCGGTTATTGATTCCTGTTGCGCTTCTCTTTGTTCTTGCAGGCTGTGGCAGCGTAGATTATACGGAGGCGCGCCAGGATTTCGCGGAAGGGGATTTCTCATCAGCGCTTTCCATTATTCGTTCTGCGTATGATGACGCAGGAGATAAAGATAAGCTTCTCTTTTTGATGGAAGCCGGAGTGGTATACCACACGCAGGGGGATTACCTTCATAGCGAACAGGTGTTCACACAGGCTGCAGACATTGCTGATACAGCAAAGGAAAGCCTTACGGGCGATGTAGGATCTTTCATCATTTCTGATAATACCATGAATTTTGTGGGGGAGTCGTACGAAAGGGTTCTCATTCGATACTACCTTGGCGTCGATCGTTTGCTTTTGCAGGATCCCGACGGCGCCAGAAAGCAGTTCAAGAAGTTGAACTATGATTTGAAAGAGATGGGTATTGCCGAATCCAGCTATCGGCAGAACCTGATGGCACGATATCTGGATGCGATTCTTGCGGAAAAGATGGGTGAGTTTAACGATGCAAGAGTCCAGTACAAAAACATCGAGATGATGGGGCATGCCGGGTCCGTGTTGTCTGATCGCTATGTTCTTGCATTGAATAGTGAAGACGGCGAAGACCGGCGTCGGTATGCTGCTGGAGTTCGTGATGTGGTTGCGCTGGACAAAGATGGGAATCGTGTCCCCTATAAAAAGGGTATGGCGCAGGTGGTGATTCTCAACCAGGGGGGACTTGCTGCCCACAAAGAGTCACGGGGAAAAATCAGCGCCAGTGACATCTTCAAAAACTCTCTGGAAAGCGCTCTGAAATCTTCGCTTTCAACATCAGCGGCCCGGGGGCTCTCTCTGGCCGCAATTATGACCGGCTTTCTGGTAGCGGAAAATCCCATTCCAATTTATAAAAAGCCTACTGACAGAGGCGAACAGCCGGTGATACTCATGGTGAATGGCCAGAACAAAGGTCCGTCTATCATTCGTAATGATTACTCTGCTACCGCAATGCAAGATTTCGAGGAACGTTATCCGAAAATAGTTGCGCGAAATGTTACTGCAATTGCAGTTAAGGCTGTGGCAGCTGCTATTGCAGCCAAGGCATCGTCCGATGCCATGAAAAAACAGATTGAAAGAAATAAAAAAGCTCTTGGTGGAGACATAGGAGCAACCCTTGCCGGTTTCCTCGTGGAAGGCGGTACGGCTGTTGGTGCCGGCATTGCTGTGTCCGTGCTTACAAAACCCGATTTGCGAAGCTGGAGCCTTCTTCCTTCAAATTTCCAATCCAGACGGGTATTTCTGGAACCCGGGGATTACGAACTCGCGCTGCAGCCGCAGGATGGAGGGCAGGCTTCACCGACTGTTCCCGTGCATGCTGAGAAAGGTGATATGATTGTATTGAATTTTAGAACCATCAACAGGGCCTCGCTGCTGTCTGAGCCGACAGTCATTCGTTGATGAACAATCGCCTCTCTATGTAGAGGCGATGTACGCAGTCAGGTCACTGGAGCATTGAATGGAACGCGAAGTGGGCTCAGAGCATTGCATTGTGTAAAGGACAGTGCCGGCAGTATAGGTAACGCTATCCTCTCCGTTGATCGCCACACGGAGAGAACCCTCAATGATCACCATAAGTGAGGGAGCTGGAATAGCTTCCGTCAACAATCTCTCCGTTCCGCTGTTCTGTATCGAGTGGATCTGGAATTCATCCGTGCAGCGGGGATAGTGTTGCATCATCCCGGTGCCGTGGGGAATGAGAATTTCCGGGCTGCCGGTTTCATATGTCAAAATTTCGAGGAGTGTATCTACATCTTTGAATTTTGGCGTAAGACCGGCTCGCACAACATTGTCAGAGTTGGCCATGCATTCGGCCATGGTTCCTTTTAAGTATGCATGAGGGACGTTGGGCCCCAGAAATAGAGCTTCTGACGGTTTTAAATGTATGATGTTAAGCAGATATGGGGCAAAAATTCCTGGATCTCGTTTGCCATATATCCCGGAAAACTGCAGAAAGAGTTCATCTTCCTCCGTTTTTCTGACTTGTAGCGCAATGTCTTTGTGGAGAAGTTCTGCTGCCGTCTCCAACTGGCTTTCCGATCCTTTCATTAGAGCGGCGAAGGCAAGGGCCAGCGGTGCTGACCCATTGCGGTAGGAGTCTTGAAAGAGAATTTCCCATACGCGTGGGTTTTTATTCACAAAACTTTCAATCTCGGCTTCTGGTCGAAATCCGACCAGGGCAGATACTTCACTCAATGCAACGACCATCTCCGGTTTATGATTGTCATCGGGGTAATGAGCCGGGTCCTTTTTATGGAGGATAACGGCCTTTTGTTTGTCCGGATGTGCCTGAATGGAAAGCGGACTTTTCGCATCGAGAATTTTGAAAAGAAAGGGGAGTCCGCTATTCAGGTCGGGTCCGCCAGCCGCATCTGCAATCCACTGCCGCAGTGTTCTGTCAGTGCCTGCAACAAGGGCCTCTCCCGATGGATGGGTTCCCATCCATAATTCAGCCGTGGGTTCTCCGGGCGCTGGCGCCAGATGGCCAGCTCTGGAAAGCTGACGAATGAGGCCCTCCTTATGCGCGTTCCCCCACGCGTAATTTTTTACCGGACAGATTAAAGGAACGAAGCAGGTTCTCATGATGGATGGCTGAATTGAGCTCAGCGCAATGTATCCTTAATTTTGTCAAAGATCTGTCCAGAGAAGTGCCTTCCCTCCGAGAAAAGATAGTAAACAAATAGTATAAATGATATATAAAGAATGAAGCGCAGGAGAGCTTCTTTTGTCAGGGGATACCCTGATCCTGGCAAAAACGGAGCCAGATCTTCTTTCAAAGCTCTCCAGAACAGGTGCCATAAATGCATTTGCAAAATTCCTTGAGCCGGGAATATGAGAGAAAACCACCCCCGGAGATAACACGACAGAATTTACCTTTGACCCGTCATTTGTCCAGCGGGATTCTATTCTAAGGAACGCCTCAATGTTGCAAGAGCAATTTTTAGAAAAAGCCGATCTATTCCCGGCCGGTGTGCCCCTTCTGGCGGTCTCCGGTGGGCTGGATTCTATGGTTCTGCTTCATCTTTTCCTTTTGTGGAAAACGAAGAAACCCGGCAGAGAATTTGCAGTATTCCATCTAGATCATAAGATCCGAGAGGACTCCCCTCTGGATGCAATGCTGATCCAAAATGTATGCAGAAGGAATGGAATTCCTTTTTATCTGGTGAGAAGGTCGGTCATTGATTTTTCGCGACGCACAGGGCTGAGTGTCGAAGAAGCGGGACGTCACTTGCGATATCGAAGTATGGGACGTGTTCTTGGCCAGGGCCTTGCCAATTACGCGGTAACAGCCCACCATGCCGATGATTTTCTGGAAAGTTTGTTGATACATTTGATCCGGGGAGGGGGCGAATCTTCGTTTTATACACTTCCCTTTATAAAGGTTTTTAATGGGACTGTCCTCATTCGTCCTCTGGTCTTTTTTTCTCGTCTGCAACTGGAGGAATTCTGCCTCTTGCGTCAGATCCCTTTTCGGGAGGATTCCACCAATGCGGAAGATGAATACCTACGAAATCGTATCAGGCATCGTATAACTCCTCTTCTCAAGAAAGAAGGGCTTTCAACAACTGAACTTTATCGAAATTTTCACAATGATCCGGAGCGATCCCCGTGGAAAAAAGCAATTCTCCATCACTCTCAATTTGTCCGCCTTGAGCGATCTCTTTTCTGGAATGCAGGCAGGCTGGAATGGAAAAGGCTTCTGGATGAGGCTTTACGGGCCCTTGGAATGTTGCCTGTTTCCAGGAAAATTTTACATGAAGTGATGCGGCAGATTCATTCTCAAGAGTTCCTTGCTGAAACATTCAAACTTTCTGTTTCGTTAACGCATGCTCATCTCTGGGCATCTACGGCAGGCCCGGTGTGGGTTATTCGCACTCACAATGAATTACAGAAATCTCCTCTTATTCAAGAAGAAGACGGTGTAATGGAAGTGCGCTATAACAGGCAGGTCCGACGCTATCGATTGGTGAGTGATCTGGCCATGGGCCTTCCAACCCACGATCACTGGGTTTTTGTCGGGGGCCATGGGTCTTCCCGGAGCGGAAAAAAAAGTATCCTGAAACTCATGCAGGAGAAGAGGATCCCACCTTTTTTTCGCAGCAAAATTCCAATCGTCTACTCAAGGAATAGTTTGCATGTGAAGCGTCTCTGCTTGAGTTTCATAGATGGAATGGAAGATCTCTTTTTCTCTTGACGAAGCAGGAGGCAAAGAGTATATAAGGATACAGGAGTCCTTAATATTAAATCGGAGGCAATTATGGCGCACCGTACAGGTCTTCCAGGTGCATTGCCAGCTCACGGGATTGTGGATAAGGAGACGATCGCTCAAGGGGACCGCTGGAAAAGCGTCTATTTTAACATAGGACCCTCCGGTGTGGTAAGCGATCATACAAATCCCGGTACCGTGACAGTGCTGGTTCTGGATGGAGATGGTTTTGCTACTCTGGGAGAGGATGGGGAGCACCCCGTGGTGAAAAACGACTACCTTCGTTTCGCTCCAGGTGAAAGGCACGGATTTCGAGCAGGTTCTCCGGGTCTGCGGTTGATTGCTCATATAATACAGGAGAAGGATTAAATGAATACAATACTGGAGTTGATGAGAGATGATCACAGGCTATGCGATAAATCGCTGGCTGCAGCAGAGCTGGCGGGGGCCGGGGGCGATTGGAAAGATGCAGCCAGAGTGGTGAAGTATTTTACAATAGCAATGGAGAAACACTTTCATGCCGAGGAGGAGATTCTCTTTCCGGCTCTGGAGAGTATCACAGGCAGTGAAGGCGGTCCCACTACGGTCATGCGACTGGATCATAATGCCATTCGAGAAGGACTGGAAGACCTTGCGCAAGCAGTGAGCGATGGGAACAAGAAAGCACTTTTGAGTCGTGCTGAAACACTCCATTTTTTGATTCAGCAACATAACGCAAGGGAAGAGCAGGTGCTTTATTCCATGGCTGATCGCATGTTGGGAGAGATGCATGACGGTGTTGTCGCAGGATTGAGGGAGAGAATCCAGAGAAAGGAGGTTGCCTGATTCTGGAAGAGCAATTCTCCGGTGATCCGCTGGTTCTGGATGTGCGTCATCTCTCCCATCCGGAACCCCTGGAAATGGTTCTGAAGGCCATGGATGAGCTGACATCCCGGACCCAGGACCATCGGTATGATCTCATTCATATGATTCACCGTAGAGAGCCATTCCCGCTTTATGAAATTCTCAATAAAAGAGGATGGAGCTATAAAACCATTGAACGCGGAGATAGGCTGTTTGATATCTGGATTTTTCCTCCTGATTTTGTGGAGATTCCACAATGATGTTCACAGGCACAATTCATCCAGATCAGGGACCGCCTATTAACGTTCCATTTCGCTTTTTCTACAGCGCCCCTTTTTTTGGCGCGGTGGCCTCTCTGTTGCTTTTAACGGCCGACGATGCATCCTCATTTTTGCTATCATATAGAAATCCTGTTTTCTACGGGATTGTTCATTTCATCACACTGGGCTTCTTTGCCATGGTGATGTTAGGAGCTTTATTTCAAATGCTACCTGTGATTGGAGGCGCTCGGATCCCCGCTCCTCGCTTCCACGCAGCGTTGATTCACACCTCATTTCTGGCAGGAATTCTTGCCATGGGGACAGGTTTTTTCTTTCAGGTCAGACATCTTCTGATTCCCGGTCTGATCATCATGCTTGTCTCACTTGCTTTCTCATGGGGGCTTTTTACATTTACAATCTGGAAGAACAGGGGCTTCACCACCAACCAGAGAAACCTTCTCTTCTCACTACAGGGGCTTGCCATAGGCCTTATGGCAGCGCTCTTGCTGGCCCTTCCGTATATGGGAGTGGGGACTGGAGTTTCAAACGAGTCCCTCTATTCAGCCCACCTTTCCATGCTTCTTGTGGGATGGATCTTTACGTTAATTGTCTCTGTTACTATTCAGGTCCTGCCTATGTTTTTTTCCACACCTGAATATCCTGCGATTTATCGAGAGGCTTTTGTGCCAGTGCTTCTGGCCACTCTGGCGATTCGATGGATCCTTTTTGTAATCGGTGTGGGTGATCATGATCTCTTGTTTTTAAAAGTCATTCACTGGTTAGACATTCTGGTCATTGCTCTTTTTGTTGCTGCACCGTTGTTCACCATCTTTGTTCTCTATCGGAGAGTGCGACGCATCGCAGATTTTTCGGTGATAGCTTTTTTTGTGGGAAGCCTTTTGATGATTTGCGCGGCCTTCCTGTATTCTGGAACATTCTTTGATTCGGAATATACAATGGCTTTGCAACACGCCGCGGTTTTTCTTTATTTATTGGGCGGCGCTGGCAGCTACGTTTTTGCTATGTTGAATAAGATTGTTCCATTTCTGATCTGGTTTCATTTGACTGCCGACGGTATTCGCTCTCCCGGGATGAGGGAAATTCTGCCCGGGATACCTCTTTGGATCTCCTTTTTGTCTCATCTGATGGCAGTTCTGCTTTATCTTGTGGCAGTCCTTGTCTATCCGTCTCTGGTTCGAGTATCAGCTTTTTTTTTCCTGATGAGCTTCGCATTGCTTCTGGCAACCCTGCTTCTGGGCCTCGGGAAATACAGGTCTTCGGTTTGATTCTTAGAACTTCGGCTCAAACCCATTTGTGGTTTTGAGAGTGGTGAGACGGGCGAGTGATTGAGAATGAGTTGATCGCCATTTTGAATTCTTGATTGTGGGGCTGACTATGGTCTTTTCCAGAGCTACAGAGTATGCATTGAAATCTCTCGTCTATATGACGCGCAACAGTGAGAAAGAGTATTTTGGAGTCAGGGAACTGGCCCATCATCTTCAAATCTCCACCTCTTACCTCGCCAAAATCCTCCAGAGCCTGGCAAGAGCAGGCGTATTGAATTCCACTACCGGGCCAGGAGGAGGATTCGGATTATCCGATGCCGGGCGGGAGTTCAACCTGATGAAGCTTATGGAGATACTTGAGGAGCACGCTTTTCTGGATAAGTGCGTCCTGGGATGGGCGGAGTGTGGTGAGGCCAATCCCTGTCCATTTCACTTTATATGGGGAAAATATCGGAGCGATCTAATCGAATATTTGAAAAAACATAAAATCTCTGATCTGTTGCACTCCCCCTGGCCACAGGAGATGTTGCTGTCTCCGAAAAAGCGATCCTTATCTGGCAAAAAGAGACAATCTGAGTAACACATTGAGTGGAGTTGTGGAATGGAGAATGATGCACAGGAGGAGATATATTTTGTTTATGACGAGGATCAATTGCGTCGGGAGAGAGAAAAGGCGCGAGATCTGCGAAGCAGTTCCTGGTGGAAAAAAAAACGTTCCGATGGTAGGTGCTATTACTGTGGACAGAAGTTTCCGGCAAGTTCGTTGACCATGGATCATTTAATCCCTCTATCACGGGGTGGTAGAAGTGTGAAGGAGAACCTGGTGCCCTGTTGCAAGGAGTGTAATATAAAAAAAAAGAACCTTCTACCGCAGGAGTGGACTGAGTATCTGGAGAAGATTAACGGCAACTGACGTATCTGGCCGCCCCCTGCGGCGAACTTTCCCCCGTTCGGCGCAAGGGAAATGATCTACGTTCCAGCACCCCATCTCACCGGTCCCCATCGCCCTCGTGGACACTACGACGTGTCATGGTCACACCCGAGTCGACGCGCTGTCCATCCGTGTCCAGAGCGTCGACCGCTTCGCACTCCTTGCTCCGCTGTCGGGTGTGCCATGCACGTCTATTTTCAAGTGATGTCAGTTCTGTCATGCCGACAAGCATAACAGATTTTCTGGCTTTGAGAAGGTGCACTTTACCGGATGCTTAATGTACAGCAAAACTGGCAAATCGGAAAAGTTGGTTAGCTCTATTCGGCACACATACATAACTCGATCCGAAAACTCCATGTCCTACTTACTGAAATCATCTGAGAAAATCGCAGAGTCCATTGAAGAGGCGGTTGAAAATGAGGAAGAAAGGATGAAGAAGTGAATTATGGGGCCAGGACAATGCCTGCGGAACATCTCATACAGAAGTTGCCTGTCGTTTTGTCGTAGCCTGACACGATATGATCATATGGTCAGATCAGGGATAGGCTTCCACCCGCAAAGTTTTCTCAGAAATTGAGCAAGGGGATGAGCGATCCGGGAGCTTTGTGTCCGGATCGCGTCCTCGTCCCAGAACCAGGTTGGCCCTGGGACGACTTCTTATATCAAATATCAAAATCGTATGAGGCACCAAGGAAGATCAGTCCTTTCTCAGAAACTGTATTCTCATTATAGATTAGCAATTGATCGGTGAGCATCTCCATAACAACAACTCCTAGCGGGTTTGGATTGTTTGAGCTTATGATCCATGGAATATTGGTGTAGCCGGGATATTTTGTGGTGACTGTCTCAATCATTAAGCCGCCGAAGAAGTGGAGGTCTTTGGTAAGATCGAATTGTCCACCAATCGTTTTTCTATCAAAATCGATTTGATAATTGGAGTTGGCCTGGTCAATGACCAGCACATTGCCGGCCACTCCACCGTACCCCCCGGTGTAAAATCTCCAGAGTTCGAACTCCATACTCCCATCCAGCGTGCCCATGAGAGGCGATGTTCTTCGGAGATCTGCAAAAACCGAGATGTTCTGGGTGATCATGAAGCGGCCACCCACCCCGAGGTAGAGGCTGCGGGATTCGGCCTTGAACGGTCCTTTGATAGAAATACCGATCCCTGATCCAAAGGAAAGTTCGTCATAGGTGAAATCTTTCTGGTGATGGCGATAACCGAGAAGAGGTGTGATGTAGAATCTTCCTGCCAGTTCCAGAGTATACCCCAGATCTCCATCGAGATTTTGTTCACGGTAATCTTTCAACGAAACCATTGCAATCATAGGCGCTAAGCTAATAGCATTGAACTGGTAGGAGGGGTTAAGTTGCATATAACTGACTGTGCCCACCAGGTCGCCCTTCCAGAGTTTTGTTTTATAGCTTAACGAGAGCGGATATAGAATGGTGGTGGATTGACTGTTCCATGGTAAGTCGTACCTGGCCAGGCTAGTAAAATCAATTATATCATCCTTTCTGAAACGTTCTTCCAGTTCGCTGGTTGTATTGCCTGACCATAGACCGCCTGTGATAGTCAATTC
>JBNLFC010000037.1:0-13725 GCA_050305335.1 Leptospirales bacterium | reverse complement strand
GACGGTCCCCAGACGCTCAAGCAAATTGCCTTCCAGGTTCCGTTATCCAGACAATGCGCCACGTAAGAAAGCCAGGTCTCCATCATCTCCTCAGTCGAAGAGTGAACCCAGATAAGGGCCAGGTTATCTCCGTTCATTGCGCTGAGATTGTCAATGTAATCGTCCAGGTTCATACCGAATACACTATCGGAAACTATCATTCCTGTCTGCTGGAAAAAAACTTTGACCCCACCGGCAGACACTCTAAGACTTAGCAAGTTGTTGGCCAACAGCTTGTTCAATAGAGGTTTGCCTTCGGAGATGTTTATGTTTACCATCGGGCAATTATTCGGGCAACGAAAAAAAACTGCGATATCCGCTCTTAAAAAAGCCTCCCTCTGGATGCGCTACTTAAAACGATATGAGCAGCACTGGCCTGAATGGGAACGACTCAGGATATTTCTCAATCAGACGGACTTTTCCGCCCACAGAAGTCCCGATTCTGGAGACCTTTATCTCATGTGCTCCAGACGACTTCCGGGAAATAGACGCCTCTTACTCAACGCGACCCTCCTGGACGATGATGGAGAGAATCTTGAAGAAGAGGGCCTTCCTTCCCTTTTTCCCGGGTTCATCCATTTGCTCTACGATATGAAGGCGGTCCCATATAGTGAAAATGTCGACGCTATGATCCGATACCGGGGTGGCATTGGCGCTCTGGCCGGTCCTCTGACTGCAATCCAATACTACCGGAGCGACCCTGCACGCTTTTTGAGATCCACTGGCGTTCCTGATGATCGCGATGAGAGTGAAATTCCAGAAAATCTCTTTCTTTTTCAGAGCAGCAGCTCCGGCAGACTCTTTTTTCTTAATGAGAAAAGGCGTGTGGTTCTCTATTCCCCCGAACGCGATCGCTTCAGTCCTGTGGGTGGTATTGAAACTTTTACAAGATTCTGTGTCGATTTCATCCTGGACGGCCGTGACTGGTATGAAGATGGTTACAAAATCAACTACAACCTGGATTACTTTGACCTGGACTTCATCGATTGAACCCGGGGACTGCAAACATGCAAGAGAACCAGTTGGACGACTTTTTCGATGAGCACACAGTGGAGTATACACCACAAACGCTGGAGATGTTCCGCAATCGTCTGGTGAAAATGGATCGCCACATTGGCAAATGGGCCAGGCGCAAGAGGTATGAGGCGTACCGCATATTCGATAGGGATATCCCGGGCTTTCCCTATAGCATTGATCGCTATGGCGAAGAACTCTTCATGAGCGAATACAAAAGATCGCGATATTTCGATGAAACGGAGCGCGCTTTACGCAGAAAGCTTGCCATAGAGTCGATCTGTCTTGCGCTAGATTTGCAACCAGCGCAGATCCATCTACGCCAGAGAGAAAAGCAAAAAGGAGAATGGCAATACCAGAAACAGGATCGCCAGCAACACTGGAAAGAAATTCGTGAAGGTGAATTTGTCTTTCTTGTCAATCTCACTGATTATATGGATACCGGCCTCTTTCTGGATCATCGCATCACCAGAAGCATGGTCCAGAAAGAGGCATCGGGCAAACATATGCTCAACCTATTTGCGTATACCGGATCTTTTTCGGTGTATGCCGCGGCAGGCGGTGCTGCCTCTACCACAACCGTGGATCTTTCAAAAACCTACGTTGCCTGGGCTCGTAAGAATATGGAACGCAACGGTTTCACCGGAAGTCAGCATAAGTTTATTGAAAGTGACATAGAAGCATTTCTTCAAAGCGCAAAAAAATCACACTATGATTTGATTGTGCTGGATCCGCCCACATTTTCAAACAGCAAAAGCACCAACTACACATTTGACATTCAGAGGGACCATATTTCGCTTTTACGTCAGGTGATGGACCTTCTGTCTTCAAAAGGCATTCTCTATTTTTCCACTAACTTCAGACGCTTCAAAGAAAATTTCGACTCTCTCCGGAACGTTACCTGGAAAGAGATCACCGCCTCCACAATCCCTGAAGACTTCAGAAACCAGCGTATCCATAGAGCATTCCGATTTGCGAAAAAATAACAGGATGCCGGTGAAGGAAGCTGTACATTTACGATTTACATGAAGTACGATATGGATTTCTATGGATGATAGGATCATTTCATACCGGCCATGCAAAGAGAATCAAGACTGATAGAGTTTAAACGGGGCAGCACCGTTCTGGTCAAAGACTCGGTAAATCAAGGTTATTTTTATGTAGTTATGGAAGGCACCCTGGCACTGGATGTGGACAGAGTACTGGATGATCGCAAAGGCAGATTCAACGGAGGGGACACCTTCGGGCTCGTGTCTGCCATGACCCGCAGACCTCATCTCTCCACCATCACTGCTGAAACCGATGCAAAGGTTTTGAAAGTGCCCATAGAGAATCTGGGTCACTACCTGAGCCAGCAGAAAGGGTTGGCACTGAAGATGATCAAAATCTATTCCCGGGAGCTGCGGGCATGGCACAGAAATCTGGTAGGTGCGCAAAACGATTCCCAGGCTGGAATTGTTGAATTATTGTACGACAACTCGGAAATATATCAGGAAAAGGGTAAATTCGCGCTGGCAGCAAGAGCTCTTCGCTCTTTCATCGATTATGTAGAAAAAAAACCAGGATCGCCGGCTTTCTCTTACCTCGAAGATGCAAAAACTAAATACGAAGCTATTAAAGAGTCCACCAAAGAGGGAAAACAGGGTGAAAAGCGCCTGTTTGTTGTAGAAGCGGACGCACCCATTTTTCTGGAGAATGAACCCAGCGACTATTTTTACGTAATCAAACAGGGTGCAGTGCGAATCTCCCGATTGATGGATCGGGAAGATTTTGTCATCGATATCCTTGGTCCGGGAGAAATCTTCGGTGAAATGGCCATACTGGAAAATAAGCCGCGACTGGCCACCGCCATCGCCCGGAGCGATTGCGTATTACTTCAATTACCACCTGCTACTTTTCTGGAAGATGTAGGCAGCGTAGTTCTTCAAAAGTTATTTGAAAGCCTTGCAAAGCGTATCTGGATAGCCTCCATGCGCGAGTTGATTCGCAAAGTACCCGAAAATTACGGCAAGGTATACTGCTTTCTGGGTATTTTAATCATGGCCGACAAAAAAGCCAACCCCAGACAGAAGATCGTATTTAACATCGATTACCAGGACCTGCTGGGCATGGTAGGTCTTTTCAGCAATGTGGAAACCAGTATTCCCGAACTATACAAAGATAAAAACCTGCAGATCGGATCGGGAACTATCGCCATCAATGATCCTGCGGTTCTTATGCACGCCATCAGCCAGTATGATAAATCATTCCGTCGATTTTTCGATGAATGATACTTTAAGAACTCATTTCTTTTTTCGTTTTGTTCCCCGTAGCGCTTCCGCATGCAGCGGATCGTCCGGCCACGAATGCTTCGGATATCGTCCTTTCAGCTCCTTTTTTACCTCGGGATAAGTCCTCTCCCAGAATCCGCTCAGATCCGAAGTTACCTGAATGGGTCGACCGGCAGGAGAAAGGAGGTGGAGCAACACCGGAATTCTTCCCTCCGCAATGGCAGGTGTTCTTGCCACGCCAAAGAGCTCCTGCAAACGCACAGCCAGGATCACCCGCTCCTTTTCATACTGAAGGGGAATCATGGAACCAGATGGTACACGGATGGATACAGGTGCCAGCTGATCCAGCAACTTCCGCTGATGAAAACTCAAAAGAGATAGAAGAGCGCTATGCATGAGGGAGGGAGTGATCTGCTCCAGCTCATGGATCCCATCCAGAAAAGGAAAAAGCCACTGCTCCATAGTCTTCTCCAGTTCCTCGATCGCCACGGGAGGAAAATCATAGCCAGCTCCTTTCAAAAGCAACATGCGATGGAGCAAAGTGATTGAGGATGTTTCCTTTCGCTCTAGAAAGTGCTGAAGGCCCTCTTTTCGAATATGAGCCAGCAGCAATTCCTGGCGCTTTTCAAAGACATCCGCCTCTACAATTCTTATCTGAACCTCAAGGGCACCCAGCGTACGGCACTCCACTCGAACCGGTTTGCCACCCTCCACTCGATCTTCTATGTGCCAGTGAAAGTCCTGGCTTGCATAATGCTCCAGCTCCTGAAGCAAGAGCTCTGTAGCCAATCGGATCTTATGCTCCCCCTTTGCCCCGTCCACAACCGGTGCAACGATCCATTCTGCATGGCTCCAGTGCTCTGAATCCAGAAGCGTGGCCCCCTGACCCGACGATAGTAGATAGGTCGCTTTGCCCTGCCCCCTTTTTTTCCCCACACGGTCCGGATAGGCAAAATAGAGCAACACAGCTATCCCGGGCTCCACCCATGAGCCATTGTCTTTCTGTTTGGTTTCTTCAGTTTTCCCCTTCAGTTCCGCTCCACCCAGATTCTGATGCGAGTATAGTTCCCGGGAAACCCTTGCCACCCGTTTGAGAGAATCTCGATCCACCTCCAGATCCGGATGATAGGAGCCGAAATCCACGTTGCCGGAATTGCTTTCCAGGAAGTCCTCAATGAGCGAAATTCGAAGGGCAATGTTGCTATTACCAGGAGACTGTTTCGCACGCCCTTTTACACGAAAAACATCTCTTTCCGAAAGGAGCGCAGCTAGATGGCAGGCGGTGCGAAGGCTCTTCTTGCTGATTTCGGAGGCAGCCACAACCATGCGTGCCAGCCGGGGATGGAGAGGGAGTTTTACCATTTTACTCCCCGCAGGTGTGATCCTGGAATGCTCATCCAGTGCCCCCATCTGCTGCAGAAGATCCCTTGCTCTTTTCAAATGTGCCACAGGAGGTGGAGTGAGAAGTGAAAGCTGCTCCACCTCTATTCCATAGGATGCCACACTCAAAACAAAAGAGGCAAGATCCGCAGACTCTATTTCAGGCACTGTTTTCTCAGGAAGATGTGCATTATGGGTGGGATCCCACAGTCTATACACCACGCCCGGCGCTGTTCTACCGGCTCGCCCGGTCCGCTGGCGAACCGAGTCCATAGCAATGGGACCGGTCACCAATCTGCTCAAAGCGGTGGCCGGGTCGTATCTGAGGAACTTTGCCTGACCGCTATCCACCACTATTCCTACACCTTCGATGGTGAGCGAGGTTTCCGCTATGTTAGTGGCAGCAATCATTTTTCGCCTGCCCTGGGGATCCTTTTCCAGTGCCTGCTCCTGGCGGTCAAAACTCAAATCCCCATAGAGAGGCAATACAACTATGTCCGGAGTATACTCCGGTGAATCCTGCCAGAGAGATAGAAATCGACTGATTTCCCCTTTGCCCGGTAGAAAAATCAAAACATCACCAGGATGGCTTTTCATGGCAGCTAACGCACTTTTCAGAGCATGAGATACCATATCTCTCTGATTCTCAGCCATGGGGCGATAGATTTCCCGAACAGGGAAAAGGGATCCCTCCAGTTGAAAAAGGGGAGATGGCCCCAGTAGCTTCTGAAGAGGGGCAGGATCCAGGGTGGCTGACATCACAAGAATTCGAAGATCGGGTCGAAAAATTTCCCGGCACTGAAGCGCAAGGGCCAGAGCAAGATCGCTCTCCAGATTTCGCTCGTGAAACTCATCAAAAACGATTACTGCAATACTGCTCAAGGCTGGATCTTCCCTGAGTCGGGCAGTTAGAATTCCTTCAGTAAGATATTCCAGACAGGTTTGTCCAGAGATCTTTTTCTCAAAACGAACCGAATATCCCACGGTGAGTCCGGCACTCTCTCCCCTTAATCTGGAAACGTAGAGCGCAGCGTTTTTCGCTGCCAGACGTCGAGGTTCCACAACTACAATCCGTTTTTGCGGGGAAACATAGGACTCCTCTAACAACAGCGTGGGCAACCGGGTGGTTTTGCCGCTCCCGGGAGGCGAAACCAGAATGGCGCTTAGCTCCTGATCGAGAATGACGGCAAGGTCGGGATAAATGGAATGGATAGTTCCGGATTTCTCTTCTTTCATTTTTCTAAAAACGGGCCTGGCAATCGCAAGAAGGTTCCTTGCGAAAAATCTGTTTTCAAAAAACGCATTCCTGAAATTGATTACCAGAATCTGAGATCCAATTCTTGCAACCACGCTATCAATAGCGCGGCCAGAGAGATACCGGAAAGCGGAGCGATGCAATGAACCTTACGGATACTGTGGTCTACACCATAATTGTGGGAAATGTTTTTTTCAGTATCTCGGGATTTTCGAATCCTCAAATTTTCGATCGCTATTGCTTTCATGTGGAACCCATTCTGAAAAGAGGGGAGTATCACAGATTTTTCACCTCCATGTTTCTTCATGTGAGCTGGGGACACCTTTTATTCAACATGTTTACCTTCTACTCCTTTGGCCTTGTTCTTGGCAGAGCGGGTGGATTGATACTCCTGCTGGCGGGATACCTTCTATCCGGTGTGGGCGGGGATCTTCTGGCGCTCTTCATCAATAGAAAACGGCCAGATTACCGTGCGGTGGGGGCTTCAGGAGCCATTTCGGGGATCATCTACATCATGATCTTTTTCCATCCCCAGGGAACAATTTACGTTTTCTTTTTTCCAGTACAATCCTGGTTATACGGCATATTATTTATAATCATTTCCATCTTTGCTATGGGCAGCGGCCATGGGCACATCGGTCATGAGGCCCACCTGGGCGGTGCCATTACGGGCGTGGTGGTAGTTGCGCTTGTGTATCCGTTTCTGGTCTTTGGCCAGCCACTGCTTCTAGCCGGTATGCTGACGCCTGTGATCATCCTGATTCTGGTGGCCACTTTTAGACCCAACTGGTTGAGACGATGAGGCACTGCCATGACAGATCCAGCCACAGACATGTTCAATGTCTATGAAAAGCGCCTGCCTGTTCCCGCTTCCCCTTTACACAGAGTCGCAGGCGCGGCTCTGGACGCTCTCCTGTACGGAATGTTCATGATTGCCGTGCTTTTTCTGGTCATGACCTTCACGGGATTTTTAATGATTCTTTTTCCGCCATTCGATCCCAACAGGCTCTATTCAAAAAGCGAATATGCCACAATTTATCGGCATCATGTGATGCTCTGGCAAATCTTCACGTTTACACTGATTTTTCTTTTACTGGCGCTCTATCTATTTCTTATGTTCTACACAATCGTCCGAAAAGGTGGAAGTCCCGCTATGCTTCTGGTGGGATTGAGGATCGTCCAGGTATCCGGAGAGAGGCCGGAGATCAACTTCTCTCTCTTCCTCTACAGAGTAATTTTCCCCTTTCTTCTGGGGCCGGCCGGACTCTTTCTGGTGGAGACTTACAATCTTTTTATCTATCCCCACTTCACCCTGACAGACCGTCTCTCCAGAACTCTGGTCACTTCCGATCGGTTAACGCGGTAACTCCCGGAAGCTCTCGGCCCTCCAGAAATTCCAGAGAAGCGCCGCCTCCTGTGGAGACGTGAGACACTTTATCGGAAAGGCCGGCTTTTTTCACTGCAGATGCCGAGTCGCCACCACCCACGACAGTGGTGGCTCCTTTTGCAGTGGCAGCGGCCAGAGCTTTTGCCACCTCAATGGTGCCCACAGCTGTGGAGTCTACTTCAAAAACACCCATGGGCCCGTTCCACATTACAGTTTTCGCACCTTCGATGATTGCGGAAAATAGCTTCACAGATTCGGGTCCAATATCCAGGCCTATTGCGTTATCCGATATTGATTGGTCGTTCACGACGGAAAGAGGGCCCACTTTGCGTGCCGCGAAATCGAATTCGCTACTTACCTGGAAATCCACAGGTAGAACGATTTTATCTCCGCCACGGGTGAGAAGCTCTTTCGCGAAATCCACACGATCTGCTTCCAGCAAAGATTTTCCAATATTCAATCCTTTTGCCTTGAGAAAGGTGAAGGTCATGCCACCACCGATGAGGATCTTATCCACTTTGGGCAGCATGTTTTCGATGACCATAATTTTGTCGGAGACTTTGGCACCGCCAAGAATAGCTACAAAAGGATGCTCCGGTTTCGTAATCACCTTGCCCAGATAGTCCAGCTCCTTCTTCATCAGATATCCGCTGGCACACTCCTTGATATGATGAGTGATCCCTTCCGTGGAAGCATGGGCTCTGTGGGCTGTACCGAAAGCATCATTCACATAGAGTTCCGCCAGCGATGCCAGGCTCTTTGCAAAATCGGAGTTGTTTTTTTCTTCTTCTTCATGGAATCGAAGGTTTTCCAGTAAAAGAAGTTCGCCATCTTTCAGAGCAGACGCTGCTTTGCTCGCCACCTCTCCCACGCAATCTTCGGCAAAGGCCACCTTGCAAGAAAGCGCTGCCTCCAGTATCGGCACCGCAGGTCGTAAGCTTTGAGCAGGATCCACCTTTCCTCTGGGGCGCCCCAGATGAGACATGAGGATGACACGGGCTCCTTTCTTCATAAGGTACTGAATAGTGGGGAGAGCTGCTTTGATTCGCTTATCATTTTCCACTTTTCCATCTTTCAATGGTACGTTAAAATCCACCCGGACGATCACGTTTTTACCGCTTACCTGTAGATCCTCCACAAACATCTTGTCCATAAGACCCATGTTGCTTCTCTCCAATGTTAGATTAATTTATATTTATTAAAAAAAGACTGAGAAATATTCGCTAAAGGGATAGAGCCGGCTCTCACAATGGGAGAACCGGCCATAATGAAATATCAAAAAGGAAACTCTATTTCACGGTCTCCATATGCTGGATCAGATCCAGACATTTGGTGGCATAACCCATTTCGTTGTCATACCAGGAGATAACTTTCACGAATGTGTCGCTGATCTGGATACCAGCCTTTGCGTCGAAAATGGAGGTGTGGGGATCGCCGGTGAAGTCGGTGGAGACCACATCCTCTTCCGTATAGCCAAGAATGCCTTTCATTGATGTTTCGGAGGCCTTCTTCATGGCAGCCTTGATTTCCTCATACTTCGCAGGCTTGCTCAGACGCACTGTGAGATCTACAACAGAAACGTCCACGGTGGGTACCCGCATGGACATACCGGTCAACTTACCTTTTAGATCAGGAATCACAAGCCCCACTGCTTTGGCAGCTCCTGTGGAGGAAGGAATGATGTTATTATACGCCGCGCGTCCGCCGCGCCAATCTTTCATGGATGGGCCATCCACCGTTTTTTGAGTGGCAGTAACAGAGTGAATGGTGGTCATGAGACCTTCGGCAATGCCCCAGTTGTCGTGTATGACTTTCGCAACAGGAGCAAGACAATTGGTGGTGCACGATGCGTTGGAGACCACAGACATGTCGGCTTTATAGGATGCGTGATTCACTCCCATAACGAATGTAGGAGTCTCATCTTTGGCGGGAGCGGATATCACCACGCGCTTGGCGCCAGCTTTCACATGGGCCATAGCTTTTTCTGTGGATGTAAATATTCCTGTGGATTCTAGAACGTAAGTGGCGCCCACTTCATTCCATTTCAGATTGGCCGGATCCTTTTCCGCAGTAACACGGATCTCTTTTCCATTTACGATCAGTTTGCCATTTTTCGCACTTACTTCTCCATCAAATCGTCCATGCACGGTATCATACTTGAGCATATAGACCATGTAGTCCACGTCTATGAGATCGTTTACTCCAACTACTTCAATATCGCTTCGCTTTGTGGCTGCACGAAATGCCAGTCTTCCGATTCGACCGAATCCATTTATGCCAATTTTAATCGTCATCTTAATCTCTCCAATTTGTTACTTTGTTATAAATGTTCTTAGAATTGCTGCCATGCAAGACTCATTTCTACCTTTCTGCACCGACGGGTTCCGTGTACCGGTCTATCCTTACTTTACGACCATTACATTGCAATGGGCATGGTGCACAACACGATCTGAAACAGAGCCCATGAGAAATCTGCCCAGAGGCGAAAGTCCGCGGCTTCCAATAACAATCAGATCATATTTTCCTTGTTCAGCCACCTCCACAATAGTATCCGCTGCATAACCTTCAGCCACCTGCCTGTCCCATTTTACCTTTTCGGCGTCCAGTATGGGGTGGATTTTTTCGAATCTTTGCTCGGAAATCCACTTTACCCGATCCAGCCCGGGAGGAGCAGCTTCGTAGTATCCGGGAAGCGGCCCAAATTCTTCAATGACTTCGAGAATGGTAATGGAACCACCTGCTGCTTTTGCAAAAGCAATGGCCATTTCTAGAGCTTTTTTAGAAGAGTCCGAACCATCCACAGGAACTAATACTTTTTTTATAAATCTCTGCATATAACGTCTCCCTCCTGCCAGAGTGACGGGTGTCCCCGATTAAATCATTTCTTTTTTGGACGGCAAGAGAGAGAACTCATGAGAGAAATGGGCCCGCGAAGCTGGCAGATTTTTTTTAAAAACACCATCCGGCAGCAAATTTGGAGAGCCGGCGCTCCTTGCCCCAGGTCCGTCCGGGCGACTCAGGCTTTCTGGTAATTCTCCAGTCTCTCTTCCAATGGGGGGAGGGGGTATCGGAAGGCATACTCCACCAGTTGAAAGGGTCTGTAGTCCATATATTTATGAGAGAGCAGTTCGTTCAGGCGTGCCCGAATCTCTCCTACCTCACGGCTGTTTTCGATCTGCTCAAAACCCAGAGAACGATACACATCGATTAGATGGGAAGATCGTTCGGGCAAGGTTGCGATCACTTCGGTTAAAGAAGATGTGAGAATGTCCGCACGATTGACCAGTGCAATGGGCAGGTTTCGGGCAATATTGGGATCCGGAGTATCTTCCTTAAAGAAATGGTCATAGAGGTAGAGCGTATCTTCTACACGAAGTGCGCTGATGGCTCCGTAGATCAAATTTTTTCTGTCCCCGACTACTGTGAGGCTCCGGGAAAGCAGGCTGCGATATTTATAAAAAGTATTCTCGTCGTCTCCCAGCAAATTGTGGCGAAACTGGAACAACTTGAACTGCTCATCTTCATCTAGAGCGGCCCTGCGGTAGCTGAACCTGGCAAACCTTTCACCCACCCATCGGCCGAAAAGTACCATCAAGGAAATCGGTAGTTGAATCACAAGAGAGCGGATCAATCCATCCCACTCCATTTCCGCAATTTTCGAAATAAATTCCCCTCCCACTCCCATGGAGGCCATAGTACCGACGCTGAGAACCAGAACAGCTTCGACCAATGGCAACAGAGCCATCAACAGGAAAATGTGCTTCACCCGCAGGTTGGGCCAGAAGACTCCCATGTGAGCTGTAACCAGTGCAATGGTGAAAATCATCGCCGTAAGTCCACCTTCCACAAACATGGGATGAA
The DNA here is from genome assembly GCA_050305335.1 of Leptospirales bacterium. Lineage (GTDB taxonomy): Bacteria > Spirochaetota > Leptospiria > Leptospirales > Leptonemataceae > JBNLFC01. The sequence goes on along the minus strand of JBNLFC010000037.1, from coordinate 2,519 downwards.
CAGCAGGCAGTGTGAGTACCAGAGATTGTAGAATGATTACCAGTGCAACGTAGATAGAGGGGATAATTGCTTTCATGAGTTCCAAAGAGTGGAAAGGCGTTTTATATGGAAATGTATTTTCCAGTCACTCAACCGAATCCAGCTGGCTGAATAGATCCTTCTGCAACGGCTGACAGCCGGGACAATAGAAAGAGTCAAAGCCCAGAACATTGGCTCGCCTGATTTTACTGCCACAACGTGGACAGGGCTGATCCTTTCTATTTCTCACCTTCATATGATCCCTCACTTTTGCATCCACCCCACGATCGGCACGCTCCACTTCCTCAATTCCATGCCGCATTACGTCTAAAACAGCATGGTAGAGCCGCTCCCGCTCCGCCGGATCCAGAGAGCTGCATGTTCGTTTGGGATGAATTTGCGCTTCAAAGAGAATCTCATCGGCATAGGCGTTGCCCACAGAGTTGACCAGAGAATGATCTTTGATAAAAACCCGCACCTGTCGACGACTCTTTCCCATGGCTTTCAGGAAATACTCCAGCGTAAATGCCGGGTCCAGTATATCAGGACTATTTAATGAATAGCCTGCGATTTTCGGCAGGTCCCCTGTTTTACAGAGATAGACCTTGCCCATCCTTTTGTCGTCCAGATAGTCGAGGGAGAGCTCATCCAGATAAATAGTAAAACAGTAGCTTTGTGATCGCTTCTTTTTTTTCCTCTCCCCTCCTTCCGTAGCTGCAGATATTGGGTCTGCCGTTGCCTGTGAAACGGAAAATCGCCCGGCCAGCATAAAGTGAATAAGAATGCAGAGATCCTCTTCCAGATCCATCTGCAGGAAAGGACCATGGCGATGGAGGGCCGTAATCCCCTTCCCCTGCAAATGTGTAAGGCCGCCCTCCCCAAGCATATTGCGAATGACGATGGATTCCGCAATTTCGAAAGAGTGGATCCGTTTCCCCACAATGATCGGTGCAAGATGTTTTTCAATGTAAACAAGGTCGGGCAGTTCCGGCATAGGGGAAATCTCTGCTCCTATCGCTTAATTCCGCAAAACAAAAATCAATTCATGTACAAAAAGAATCTCATGGATTCTCTGCACAAAATGAATAATCTGGTTGTAACCGAAGAGAACAGGAATTCACTTTTCTCGTCTTATCCAGAAAGAGTTTTCTTTCGATAATGAGAATGTTATGGCGCCATTTTCCGAGGATCAATGGAGACGTCTCCACCGTGTTTGCGACGAACTCGGTAAAGTCTGCAATGAAGTAGACAGCGAATTGAACGTCCATAGACAGGAGCGTGATGACTGGTTTCGTCAGAATCGTGAATGGATGGAACACTGGATCCACCAGAAAGAGGATGACCTGCGGGTGATGAGAAAGAATATGCCCCGCGTTCAAAGACCACCTGGGGAGAGACCCGTTTGACTGCCGGAAAAAGCCTTGTAACTCAGATTAAAGAGATGACCATTTTACTTCCGGCCCTGGCTGTTTTGATTTTTTTAACAGCACAGAGCCACAGCTTCTGGCCCCCCACATGGCCCGATGAAGCCCTCTTCTCCAGCCCCGCTACGGAATTGGCCTCAGGTCGCAACTTCACCACACCGGTTCTCTACGGATTGATTCCCGGTATGGAACACGCTACTCTCTGGAACTCACCCCTTTTGATGGTTTCACTTTCGCTGATCTACAGGATGACCGGTGAGAGTCTGATCGCGGGAAGAGCCTATTCGTTTTTTATCGCACTTCTGGCACTTTTTGTTTTCAGTAAAATCTTACAACTATTTCGCATCGGCACGTCGGATCGTATGGCCCTGGTAGCGCTTCTTGCCTTTGACCTGACTTTCTTGCGCTCCGCCAATACCATTCGCATGGACATGCTATTGCTCCTTTTTTTATTGTCCTCATTGCTGGGTCTTTTTCATATGCTGCTGGAAAAGCGAGCAAATCTTGTGGTCGCTTTTTTTACGGGTGCTGCAGTGGGAATGGCCGCATTGAGTCACCCCTTTGCGGTCATTCTAATTCCGGTAACGCTACTTCTGGCAACATCGCTTCCATCTCTCTATGTCATGGCGGCAGGCGGAGTGATCACTCTTTCTCCCTGGATTTACTACATCATTCGCAATCTGGATATTTTTTTCATTCAGTTCATTTCTCAGCTGAAGCGCAAAGAGTCCATCTCCACTATCTTTGGAGGAGACACAGGCGGAATTTTTGTGGTCTACTCCAGCCAGTATGGTGGCGGAAAATTTTCCATGATCCTTTTTCTTTTTTTGCTGATAGGAATTCCCCTTTATACTCTGGCGCTCCTTCACCTGCGCAGAAAAGAAGAAGGAAATCTGGCCAGATGGCGCATGGCTCTAGCTCTTATACTCATACTCACATTTCTTCTCTATTCATCAGAAGGGTGGTACGCGCTCTTCGCAGGACCGATTTACCTGATTCTTCCCATGATTGCTTATCTGCATGACACCAATCCTGAAAGAACAAGAAATACTTCAATTATTTCGCATAACTCCAGTG
>JBNLFC010000036.1:0-13925 GCA_050305335.1 Leptospirales bacterium | reverse complement strand
AGCGATGAGGGCGAAGCACGCTTTAACAGGCTATTTCTGGAAAAAACCGATGAGTTTCACCAGGTTCTCAGTCCCGAACAGAGGAAAAAATTAGGTGACCTGCTACTTAAGTTTGTGAACCATATAAAAGAGGCAAATGAGTGAGCCATGGGTCAGCGTTTTGAAGAGACAATCAGGGAGACTAAAGCGGTTGTTCTGGCAGCCATCCGTCGGCATCTTCGGTCTGAATATTACTCCTCCATAGACGATGTAGTGCAGGAAGTCTATATCCGCGCTTACAGGAGTCTTTCAGGGGGGAAATTCCGGGGGGATTCTTCATTGCGGACATATCTCTATACTATTGCCCGCAATGAGAGTCTCCGCATGAACCAGAAGCTGGACAGGGATGCTACCCGCCGCGTGGAGATGGAACACATCGAAAACGTTGCTTACAGGGATCGCGAGGACGAGCGTCGTTCTGTGGAGATGAATCTGGAAATTGTTCAGTCAGTCTTAAAAAAAATTCCAGAAAAATATCGCTCTGTGATGATGCTTTACTCTCAGGGACTGGCAGAGAAGGAGATCTCCAGCCATCTCAATATCAAACAGGGAACGGTGAAATCGAGAATTTCCCGTGGAAAGGTTATTATGCGCAAAGCGATTCAATCCCTGGAGGTAGGTACATTATGAAGAATGACCAGGAAATGAAGTTCGAACTTGCACTGCGTATGTATGATGATGGCTGGGATAACCTCATTGCCAGACGCGTCCAGCAAAGGGTGGATCGAAGAAAGAGGCGCGTGATGCTGGTGAGCTCTCTGTCTATCCTCTTTGTCATTACAGTAGGAGCCGTGACGGATGTTGTATGGAAGAATTCTGAAGAACGTTTCATTGTTCAGAGTGTGGAGTCGATTCTGACGCCTTACTATTCACATACAGATTCTATAGAATATGTGGGCAGTCTTTTTTAAAGAAAAAGACCAATGTAAATATTGATCACCAATGGGCCAGGTGTACCCGACTTCAAAATTATGCTACAGGGTTCGGTTGATCACACCTGGTATTGGACAATGTGTCTGTATAGATCCAGATATCCTTTACGAATCACAAAGACGCCTGATCTAATTTGCCTTTTGGTAAATTCGGCCACTTCCCTTTCCCTGGATCTGAAGAAGTAATAGAGTTTTTTATCTTCCACAGCAATGTGTGAGATCAACCATTCTTTGAGGTCGTGTAGAAGCCCGGACACGGCTGCCATGTCCTCTTCGCGGCTCTGCTGATGACGTTCCTGCACAAATTCCACAAAGTGTTTGTGCTGACGAATGTGATGTTCCTGATCTTTGTAATGGAACTGACGCATGAGAACCTCTTCTGTAGAAAAGTGTTCTTTGATATAGCCAACCGCTCCCAGGACGGTTTCCTGAAATTTTTCTCTTCGTGTGGCGGAACTGGAGCGTATTACTTTATCCAGCTCTACTACCTGTTGCACCAACCAGAGATGTTGCATATCCACAATGGGAATTCCTATGCGCAGATTATATTTATTCCAGATGGTGGCGACCTGCTGGATGATATCTTCAGCGATGTGATCGTCCCTTATTTCCTGGTCAGTGATACGGGTATAGAGTTCCTTCTGCTCCGGTCGGACCACGGTTTTGGTTTGCGTATGGGCGCGTTCTTCCAGAAAGTTGAGGTCCACGCGGGATGTTGTAGCAAAGTCCGCGTATTTGCGATCTTCTGATAATATATGACTGAAGAGCCATTGACGGAGGCTGCTCAACAGTTTCGCACCTACCGCCGCATCCCCTCTGGAATACTCGCGCGCTCTCTGGCGTACGGATGCTATGAACTTCTGGTGTTGTCTGGTATGACCCTCTGACTGAGGATAGCCCATCTCTCGCATGAGAGCCTCCTCCAGAGCAAAATGGTCGATTGTATAATCCAGAACACCGGTTAAAACATCGTGGAAATCTTCTGAGTCAGTCTGCAACTTCTCTTCCAGCTCCACAATGAGAGCTGTGAGCCAGAGATGTTGAAGATCCATCAGAGGGATTTTGAGTGAAAGATTAAATCTGGTCCAGACTCCCTGCACTTTGTCCACAAAGGCATCTTCACTGATTTCAGGCATGGCAATCACATAGTCCTCCCTCTGTGGTAGTAGACGCCTGGTCCCGGCGTTCGTAGAAACACCCTATCATTAGACTATTTCGGATAATTGACTATGGCGCAAGAAGAAATAAACTCAATTGGAGAAAAAAGGGCAAATTCATGGGAAATCAGCACTCTATTGCGGGCATCCATGGTAGTCATTCGGCTCAATTAAAAAAAAAGGTGAATTTTGAGATGGTGACAACGATGTATGGAGAGAAGTATCCCAATCTATGAGTCGCCTTTTTACTATTAAGAGTCCGATGAGACTCAAGTTAGCATTGTCATTTCCTTTGATCCTGATTCTATTTTTCGCGATTTCCTTTCACGAACGACTGAGCTCTCAAGCCGGGGCTGACCATTTGTTGACTCCCCCTCTTGATGGGAAACTGGGTGTCACAGGAATTCTCGGTGAATATCGTTGGGTGACGATCCATCATGGACTGGACCTCAGCACAGGCGGGAAGCGGGGTTTGCCGGTTCATGCAGCGGCTAATGGATATGTAAAACGGATAATGTATGGAAGATATGGAATAGGCCTGGGCGTCTTGATTGCTCACGAAGATGGTCGCACATCTCTCTATGGTCATCTGGATCATCTTTCGTCACGTTTGTCAGGAACGAAATCGATGGAGGCCTATCTGGAAGTGTTAAACAGAAGGGAGGATTTTTCTGCAAATTTTCTGTCCGGTGATATGCCTGTTCGCGCCGGAGACATCATCGCATATAGCGGAGAATCGGGAATTGGACTTCCCCATCTGCACTTTGAGTTGAAAGAGAACGATTATTTGCTGGATCCTTTGCGACACGGATTGAACGTGGAAGATGATGAAGCCCCATTGATCAGCTATCTGCAGCTTATACCAGCTGACGAATACTCGCGTATCAACGGGAAGAGTGATCCTTATAATATCCCACTGAAAAAAAAGGTCAAATAATCAGCATACCCGGAGATTCAATTCATATTCATAAAATTTTTAAACTGGCTAATGAAAAGGAGAAAATTAAAGTCGCAGGCGGGATCTACCTGGTCGTTGCCGGGTTTGATCCTTCCGGTAAGTCCCGACTTGCTTTTGCAGCCGGTGAGTTGAATCAGGATGGCCGTCGAATTTTTTATTACAATATGGATCGTATTCCCGTAGATGCCAGCATACTGAGTCCTCATCTTTATGAGATGAACCAGTCCCATATAGGTCATGGCACAATCTATGCCCACTACTTTATGGAAAGAGTGCCGGGGCTTCTCCCTTTTGCAGGCTCGGCTAAAGATGGTAGATTGAATGCCCTTCCCGGTAAAGAGAGCCTTGTTGCGTTAACTGTGTGGGATGCCAGTGGCAACAACTCCAGCGTTGAATTTCACATGGAAGCAGATCCAGCATTGTATACTTCCAGTCATCCCGCTCCCTATCTGGTGCGCAGGTCGAACAAAAACGTTTTGCAGAGTGATAGCGGAAAATGTCGTTTAACAATACCGGGAGATGCCATTCTGTCCCACAGGGACTATTTCATTGTGAGGGAATCAAAAAGTCCCGTGCTTCCCGATCATATTACCTATCAATCTCCACTGTACTCCATTCTGCCGGAAGATAAAGATTTTATAGAACCGATTCAGGTAGCAATCCAGGCAGAGAAAGGAGAAGGGGTAGGGCTTTATTTGATCTCCCGTTACAAGGATGCACCTGTGTTCATATCTGACCACCGGGTAGACGGTTATTACGTAGGGCAAGTGAGAACCACAGGACGATTTGCTATTTTAAAAGATGCCTCAACTCCCGACTGGTATGTTCCACGAAGAAAAAATTATCGAGAGGATGATAAGATCAGGCTATATCCTTCTGACACGGGTTCCGGGATCGATCTGAGAACGCTAGAAATCACAGTGGATGGAGTAAAGCCATTGTGGGAATATGATATAGATCATCATGGCATTGAAATATTCTGGCCGGAGACTCTGCATAAAATCGGCACCCATCATGTGCGCTCCCAATATAAGGATAAAGCTGGTAATCTTTCAAAACCTCTGGTCTGGAAATACAGGGTGAACAAGAGCTTCCACCATCGCTAAAAACTCATCTCAAAACGATGAGTTCTAAAATGGGTTGTGCATCTTCGCTATGGAATCATCCATAGCCCTGAAGCAATTCTGGAATTTGTTCTGGCTGTGATATGAATTTCCCATTTTTAACAACACGAGAGGAAAAACCCGCCACGAAGAGATCTCACTCTGGCGAGTGTATTACCGTTGATAGCAATGGCGTAGCGCTTATTTTTCAACTGAAGCGCACAAAAAAAACCAACAGAATGACCATTCGGGTTAAGCGGGATAATTCGCTCTCCGTCAGTGCGCCTGCGCGGACCCCGCGGTCTGAAATTATGGCATTTCTGCTACGCCGCAGTGATTGGGTGGAAGATGCTATGGAAAAAAATCGCATTTCAAGGTCCCACGCAAGATCAAGAATATCCACCATTCCTTATCTCGGTAGAGAATTGTCCACGGAAGTGGAAAGCGGTCGGACCTCCGGTTACAGGATAGAAGACGATTCCGTGACATTTGTTGTTCGTGGGAAGTGGCCTCAAAATGGATTCATACCGCCCCGTCTTCTGGAGCAGTTTTACAGGAGTGAGGCCAAAAAGTATCTTCAGGGGAGGCTGGACTTTTACGCGGCAAAAATGGGCTTAAAGGTGAAAACCATGCGGGTGAAAGATGTACAGTCTATCTGGGGCAGTGCCTCAGTTCATGGAAATGTGAATTTCAATTATCGGCTGATTTTCACTCCACCGGAAATTGTAGATTACATTGTCGTACATGAGCTGTCTCACTTCATTCATAGAAATCACTCTGCAGCATTTCATAAGGAGGTAGGCGGGATTTTACCCGATTGGTATGGGCGCCGGAAATGGCTTAAGGAGAATGCCACACTGCTATTTCATAGAAGTGACGAAATGGGGTTGGGGAAATGAGCAGCTCATTGAGTAGTCTACCCATACTGCTGCATATTGTCGCCAGCTCCTTGTTCACCATGAACGTGCTGATTATGCAGATTGTGGTCGCTAGAATTTTGCAGAGAATTCCAGCGGGTGATCTGCGCAGAAAAATCAACTCTCATCTGGATGTGACCTGGAGAAGGTGGATGGGCGTGATCATTCTTGTACTGGCACTGACCGCCTTTTTTCTACTCTATACAAGGTGGGAAATGATATGGAACTCTCCCTATTATTTCTGGAAGGCTTTGACAGGTACCTTTACCATAACGTTGGCGTTGTCCAATCATTTTGTTTTCCGTTATTGGAAAAAAAAACGAATGCTTGCAGCCGGAGAAGATGAAAGAGTGAAAAAAGGTTATCAGAGAACATCCCGGTGGATAGAAAAAGCAACACTGGCAGGAGCTTTGCTGACTTATGTGATGGCCATCCTGTTTCACCATGGATAGGCTGGGAAAATGGCTTTTTCTTTGAGCGAAAGATCCGATGTGTAGTAGGAGCGGCCGTATGATCTGGCCGGACCACGGTTGATGCTATGGACAATGCAACAATTCTAACAATCCTGCAGGAGTACGGGCTTTTGACCGAGAGCGATGTCTCCTATGTCATTTCTGAAGAGCAAAATCAAGGCAACTCCATTGGAAAGATTCTCGTGGATAGCGGGATCTTGCGAGAAAATGATCTGTATCGATTCATTGTCAACGAACTGGGCATGAATCCGGATTTCAACTATGAGGACCGCCACTTTAATATCGCCGGCCTATCCATTCCAAGATATGACATCAATGGCGATTTCTATGGTATTTTCAACCTCGGAGAGGGTAAGATGGCGGTGACCCTCAGTGATGTCGCTGGAAAGGGGCTGGAGGCCGGAATTCTGGCAATTCGATTGGCGTATATGCTACGAAAAGAGATCAATCTCAAGAATATCGTCCCGGCCACTATTATGAAAAAGATCAATCAGGAGAGTTTGAGCTTTTTTCGCAGTGATCGGTTTGCAACATTTATTGTGTTTATCCTGGACCTTTATCATGGTACGGCCGAGTACAGCTGTGCCGGGAGTCCACCGATTCTTGTATATAGAAATAAAACCAATACCATTGAATCACTGGAGACAGCGGGCCTGCCCATCGGAATTATCGAGAATTATGGTTACCAGGGGCGGAAATTGAGCCTTGAGAAAGGTGACTCGGTTTTATTCTATACGGACGGCGCGTATGAAGCTGAGAATCTGCGGGGGCAGATGTACGGTCTGGAACGAATTCATAGAATGCTTCGCACTCATTCCGGACGACCGGCGCGCACCATGCTCAAGGGAATGTTGCGAGATATTAGAAAATTCAGCTTTTTCCGCGGACTGAGCGACGACACCACTTACGTTGTAATCAAGAAGCTGCACTGAGAGCTTATTGAACCATGAAGATGATATGAAGGTTTGGAGGCCTTCCGATGGTGGGCCACGATGCCACCTACCTTACACAAAAAGCCTTGTTTTAAAAAAAACAACGTTTATCACCTTTGTGGCCTTTATGATTCAACCCCCTTCCTGCTAAAAGCCATTGCCAGACCAGCGGCTTCCCCCGTGGCGCTTGCTGCGAGATAATTTATCACGGAAGGTCAACTCACTTTCCCGTTTTGTATATATCAGCAAAGGTTTTGTTCTCGATGAGTGAGTTGGTTACGACCTGGCGCAAGGCTTTCAGCTTCAGAGTGGAAGGTGTAAAATAATCGGGAGTTATGGTAGTGCCGGAATATGGATTTTTCTGACCTGCTATCGCGCTCTCCCATTGAGCCGGAAAGTTCTCCTTTTTTCTGACCTGGTAACCGCTCATCTCCTGAAAATTGGTAAATACTGCTCTATCATTTTCCATCAGCAGATGAATCCCATTGTCCTGCAGGTACAGAAACGGATTTTTCGCAGGTCGGACCAGCGAATGTCCGATCGATGCATGGTAGGTCTCCATATGGAGCAGATCAATAACCGTAGGTAAAAGGTCCAGATGACTGGCTACTCGATGGTCCACCCCTGGCGCTATGATTCCGGGGGCATAGATCAGCAGAGGGATGTTGTAAATTGCAAACATATCCTGATTTTTTTTCATACTGAAACTATCGGTGAAGGTATAATGATCAGCTGTGATGAGAAAGATAGTATTTTTAAATGCCGGATCATTTTCCGCCTTTTCCATGAAATCACCCAGGACCTGATCAGTATAAACAAAAGCTTTCTCATAAGGAGAGAGATTTCTTTTCTTTAAAGCGTCCCAACCTTTCTCAGGCAATGCGTAAGGATGATGATTGGAAAGGGTAAACCAGACTGTAATATAGGGTTGATGCATTCGCTGAATTACATCTTCAAGATAGACAGCAAAGGCATGGTCAAAAATGCCCCAGTGACCATCGTAGTCAAGGTCACCCATCTGGCTTTGGTATTCATTCAATCCGTAATATGAGGAAAAACCGGACAATGAGGCATATCGATTCAGTCCCATTGTGCCATTTCGACCGCCATGAAAAAAGGCTGTGGTGTAGCCAGAGGAAGAGAGTGTGCTCCCAATGCCATGAATGCTATTGGTCTCAAGATTGGAGGTAATGATGGGATATCCCATCACATCTGGAAGCGAGTTCAAGATGGCCGGGAATGCCTCGATGGAGCGTTTGGCGTTGGAATAGTAATGTGTAAAGAGGCGTCCTTTGCGGGACAGTGCGTCAAAATGAGGAGTCAGGGACAAAGCGGGTTCACTCCCGTTGAGCGCGCCAACCTGTTCCGCATTGAAACTTTCCACCACTATCAATATGATATTTCGTTGAGGGAGCGTTTTAGCAAATTTCGATTTGCGAATTAAAGGGTAATCGTTAGAAATAAAATCACCATCAAAATCATTTTTCACCATTCCGCGGACGATTTTTACAGCATCCTGGTCTTTGAGATCGCGTATAATCGGATGATTTTTATATTTCAAGCTACTTATGAGATTGTATGCGGTATTGGAACCGAGATGCCCGACAAAGGGGTTGGGAGAGACAAAAGCCATAGCAGGTGAAATGACCCTGAGCTGTACACCGCCACGAATTCCTATCAATGTTATTACAAGTGCAACTGAGGATATCAGAAAATCCAGAAACTGAATTTTTCGGGTTTCGCACCTGACATTCATTTTGCGTAAAAGAAGAATATAGACTACAATAACTGAAAAAAACAGAATAAACATGGGGAAATAGGGCAGAGCAACGGTCGGAGAAAAACTCTTCAGGTCCGAACCGAGAATGAAGAGCTCGAAGGTGGATCTTTTTTCAGAAAAAGGAAAATATGCTACATCTATCCCGTTCAGAACCAGAACTGGAAGGTTGAAAATTAACATTCCAGCCGCCGCGAAACTTTTCCATTTACCGACCTTGAGGTATGCGATAGGAAGAATCAACAACACGATCAAGGGGAGAGAATAGATTAAGAAAGTTACAGTGTCAAACCGAAAGCCTACCAGCAGACCCGTCGCAAGTTCGACAGGGCTTGCGTTGTGGCTGAATGGAAGGTTGTGGTATAGAAAGGCGAGACGAAAAAGAAAGTCGGCTACAAGGAAAAAAATATAATTAAACAAAATAAATTTTATATTATAAAACATGAGTGTTGCGGAGAGCTTTTTCATATCAGTCATCCAGAATAGATCTTAATAAGGCCTGGCGTCCGGGGTGGTCGGTCTGTATTAAAAGCCCCCCTTGCTTCATTGCATTCCATTGTGCAAAAATGCCATTGGGAGTGTATACGGATATGGCGTAATTGTTCAAAATATTTTCAGGAATGCCTCTTTCAGAAACGAACTTCCATTCCATGCTCAAAAGCGGGTGTCTGTACTCTTTTCCTAGAAAACGGTAGTAGTAGGGAGCATCCATGCCCATTTCGTACATAAGATTCATACCCGGGCACTGTTTTTCCAGGTTCTGGATGGTCAGAAGATTCAAGCTGGAAAGGATGATCGTATTTTGTATGTTTCGTTTCGCAATATTCCGGCACATTCTGGAGGGCCAGTAAGGATCATGGGGAATCAGAAATTTGACCTCGAGGATCATAAGGATTTTTCCGCCAAAGTGATCCAGAAGATCTTCTACTGTGACTACCTTCCCGCTGACACTGGCAATTTGCGCTATTGTGAGATCGGAACTTTCCATCCTCTTCCCTTCAAATTCAAGGGACTCATCGTGCAATAATACCGGAATACCATCACGTGTTATGGCGATGTCCAGCTCTACTCCATCGTATCCGTGTTCTAAAGCCGCTTCCACAGCCCGGAGGGAGTTGGCTCTTGCAAAAAAATGATCGCCACGATGAGCGAAGATAAGAGGAGGCCCTTTTCTTTTCATTACCCGCTCTAATTTATTCTGCGGGGATTCCTGATTTCCGGAATTGTGGAGGGTCAGTTCAGGCATGATTTCCACAAAAACCAGATAGAGAGCCAGCAGCAGCAGGGCTGAACCGGGAATGATGAGAAAGAGTCGTTTTTTATTGAGAAATCTCATTGCGAGGACGGTAGTATATTGCAGTTTGAAAAACTGACCCCATTCACGCAATTCTTATTCCAGGTATTTGCGCGGTTCCTTTCCTGTACGCTATTGGCCCGGATATACGGTTGTTTTAATTTCATATCTGCTCTTTGCATTGAGCCTGTGTGCGTTACATTTCTTTAAATAGAAATTTGCTACTCCATCCTCAGGGTATTGCTTCAGGATCTTCTGGAAACCGGCAAGGGCACTGTCAAATTCCAATGCCAGGTAGTGATATATGCTCTCTTCCAGTAGCGCGCTGGTTTTCTCTTTTTTTCTACGAAGATCATCCGGGGATGCATCCAGAATTTCAAACAACGGCAACCCAGGACTTGACGTATCCACTTCCATCAGGCCAAGAAACCGCCGTGAATACTTTCTGTGAATATCCGATCTGAAAAAAGCAGTTCCACTGATGGCCAATGGTATATTGAACAGTTTTGTAATTCGCTCTATGCGTCCCGCTATTTTGACTGCGTCTGTAATGTAAGTTGCCTGAGAGTCTTTGATTGCTCCGAAAATCATGTCGTCTATGTGTATTCCAGCTCCCGCTTTGATGGATTCTATCCTTCGCATTTTATGATGTTTGTTATATTTCTTCAAAGCCAGCAAAACACCAATCGCAGCCTGTATAGCGTGTTCCGAAGAGACCGGGAACGCCGCAATAATGGCGTCGCCGACCATCTTTTCAATGGATCCACCAAATCGATATATCTCCGGCTCCACTGCAGAAATGTATTCACTGATTAAATGAAAGGTGTCTTCAGGAGAGAGGGATTCTGATATTATACGGAAGTCCCGCATGTCGGAGTAGAGGATGGTCACTTCCTGTCGCTTAGGACTTATCCGCGGATTGGTCAGGTCCGTTGAAACCGGACGGTTTTTTCCGGTCTTCAAAATGGATTCGACTATTTTTTCGCATAGAGCGCGGACTATTCCAAACCTATTCTCAGAATAGACTCCCGGGTTGGATGCGTTTTGAATGTAAACAACGCCCTTTACATAGTTCCGGTGCAATATGGGAATGGCAAACGCAAATCCTTTCAGGTTTTCCTTCGTCTGCTCCGGCTGATGCACAACCGGATGGCTCTGGTCAGCATCTGAAGAGCGAACGACCTGCTTCATGCGAATGGCGGAAAGAACCGCATCTTTGTGGGTGATGGAGTAGATGCTGAACGACTTCTCCATAGGCACTGCAAGCAACTCCTGATTCCCTTCGTCGAAGGATGCACAATTTTCCAGATACCATGACTCGTTGCGATTGATGTATACCGCGAGAAACCGGGCACCGGAAAACTGCCTTAAAACTCTCAAGAGCGGTATACTTGTTCCAGGTGGTGACGTTTGAGTATCAAAGGAGTCTATGAGTGTGGCAAGGTCGGCCGTCAGCATTGCAACAGATTTTTCCTCAAAAAGCTCTGGCAATTCAAAGGAGAAATCTCCTCCATGGCTATCTATTGTATTGTCTTTTTTGTATAAACTCTCCAACCATTTTGAAAGATGTTCGATAACAGGCGATGCTCCCCATAGTTTGTAAGCTTTGATGGCATCTTCGAGATATGCGATAGAACAACGCGTGATTCCTTTGTTATGATAATATCTTGCCGCCTGGTAGCAGGAGATGGCGGTTTCGCAATGATTGCCGTTCTCTCTTGCCTGGTGGATGGAGCGATCGAGCAGGATCATTGCGCTTTCGTCCCGGTTTTCCATTACCGCTTTCAATGCTTGCAAAAGCGTTTCTCTATGGTCATTCAAACTGGATTCACTTTCAGAGTACTTCTGGAAATGCGAGTAAATGGCGTCGAATTTTTCTTTCTGCTCTTCAGAATGTGACCCCGGAGTGAAAAAAGCTAAAATTGAGTTTAATATATATAAATAGTAATAGTACGTGGCTGCTTCCAGCCGGAAGATTTTGAAAAATTGCGACTTTTCTATCTGCATCCATTCCTGGCTTGCAGCTTCATACTCAGCAAAGTGAAAAAGCAAAAAGCCCTTCCAGAAGTGCTCATAAAACCTGGCAATTGCCACTCTTTCAGCTCCGGCATCGACTGGAATGTGGCGGGATAAGCCTGACCTGGAAAGGGATTCGAGCATGTCATGAACAAACGAGAGGGGGGTGGCAGTTATACCATAGCCATTTAAAACATCCGGTGTCTTAAGCTCATGATTTCTTTCCAGGACCCTGTAGAGGGATTCTCCCGAGATGATCGAGCAGGCGATTCCACGAATCAGTGATAAAAGCGTCAGATCGCTCCAGCCTCTCTGGAGGCTGGAGCGAGATATTTGATAGAAACGCGAGGACATTTTGTTGATATCGCGTTCTTTATGGTATGCAACATTTAAGTAAATGAAATGTGCGAAAGCGCTCTCTTCATTTTCAGCTGCATAGAATTGGATGATTTTTTCCGCAAGCTCAAGGGATTTCGATTTCTGAGCCGGGTCGTCCATCAGGTTGGCCAGTAGACGCATAACCATGGTTGTGCCAGGCGGTGAAATGCCATATTCCATGGAAAGGTGAATGGCTTTGTGAATTAAAACCTGGTATATAGATGATGAGATTGTAAACGCGATCAGGGTGGCTTCGGACAACACATGCAACATGCTAACAATAGATTCATCTTCGCAAACATGTCCCGCCAGAAGATCATTTAAGGTGTTGTCATTGAGCCAACTTTTACTTTCCATGGAGAGTTGATGTAAAATCCGGGGAGAGACCTCATGTGGTATGGTCAGGTCCAGAATGTTTAAGATCATCAGGTAGGACTGAAAAGCGGAATGAAAATCATTGATATCTTTTAGATGGGAAATGCGGATGGAGATCGCTCTAATTCTGTCCTGAATGTTGTCACTTTCCTCCAGTACATCATTGATCAATGCATCCATTTCATCAGGCAGCTTTAGCTTTCTGAAAATCTCAGCCTGTAGAAGATGAAGTTCGATGACTGTCGCTTTTCTGGAATACCATGCATGGATAGGCAATAGTTTCATGGCCATTTCACAAAAATAACTGGCTTTTTCATAAGTCTGGTTCTCGAAAAAATGTCTGGCTAACTGAAGGTTCCATGTCAGCAGCATATCCCTTTCTGCGGGATCGGAAAGTAGATCATGGGCTCTATTGAAGTGGAGCGTGATTTCTTTGAGAGCGTTCCCTTCGTCATTGGAATACTGAGAGTAGAGATTGCGTGCGGTGCGAAGGTGAATTTCTTTTTTATCTCCTTCATTGAGAGAGTCATAAATAGCCTGCAGAATCCTCTTGTGGTTGAATGCATATTCAAATTCCTGCGATGGTGCGGACCCGTTCTCTTCTGCTTTCTCTGAAACCAACCCTTCGGAGATCAGCCGGTTGATTCTTCGAATTACTTCGGAAACACTCAAGTCCAAAAGAGACGCTATGATGCCAGGCTTAAACGTTTCCCCCATGCAGGCTGCGTATCGGGCAACGACTTTCAAATCCTTTTCGAGGGTATCTACTTTTTTCAGTATCAGGGCAAGAATGGATTCAGCTCCGCAGTATCGTTGTATGACGTCCATGTCCCATATCCATTCACCAAACTTTGGATTGAATTGGAGAAGTCGATTCTCATAAAGATCCTGGAGGTATTGTTTGATAAAAAGGGGTGAGCCTTTGGTTCTTTCGAAAAGAAATTTTGCGAGCACCGATACCCGATTCCTGTTGCAGCGAAAGGAATCATGCAAGAGTTTTTCAATGTCCGCCGAATCCAGCGGGTCCATAAAAAGGGGGACCGGAGCACTATCGATATCTTCTGCAATAGATCCATCTTCCATTGTCGAAAATGATTTGCTGCTTTCGTTTGATGCGATTACAAGAAGCAAATGATCTATCCCGGGTTCGGTGATCAGCGAGTCTATGGCTTTTGCAAATGCATTGGTTTTCCAGGGAAAATCATCCAGAACCAGGATGAATGGTCGGTCTTCTTCACCCAGAGCAGATGAGATGTTTTTGAGCAAATCTATGGAAGGGATAACGGGGAGATTTTCGGCCGCGATTTCAGAATCAGGGTGAATGCGAGAAAAAAAAGGGAACAACGAAATTTCCTCGAAGAAGCGGGTGTCAGACCTTGATTTCATCCTCTCAAGGACTGTGTTTAAACGATGATCGGGTTCGGTGGAAAGTCTGAGAGAAATGTCTTTCAGGATGGTTGCTATGAAATCCTCGAGCTCTTCGAAATTTGATTTGAAGTCATACTTTATAATAAAAGAATTTAATGTTTTGAATTTTCGAGTAATAGTATCAAGAAAAGCACTTTTCCCGCTGC
>JBNLFC010000035.1:2875-14017 GCA_050305335.1 Leptospirales bacterium | reverse complement strand
TCAAGTATTTGACACTCTGGATAAATCAGCAGATACTGACGTAATAGCTCAAACCATTCAAAACGCCCTTCTCTTTGCCAGAAACAAAAAAGCGAAACGGGACGAATTGAATCGTTTGATGGAAATTTTTGGAAACCGGGAATGGCGTACCGATGTCTCCACAACCATAGAAACCTTTGAAGGAATGGTTGGTGGCTCATCTAAATTCAAAAAAATTATAAATTTTATCACTAAAATCAGAAACAGCAACGCGTCCTGTCTGATTACCGGAGAAAGTGGAACAGGAAAGGAGCTCGTTGCAAAAGCTATTCACAATCAATCCAATCGTAGAAATGCAAAATTCCTTGCTCTCAACTGCAACTCAATCCTCGACCAACCCGTCTATCTGCCTCAGTCGGAAACACAAAATGATAATTATCAAAAATCATATGGTATTCTATCAGATATATTTGAGCAATGCGATGGGGGGACAATCTTTCTGGATGAGATCACGGACCTTCCTCTCGATGCACAGGTCAGGTTACTCCAGTTTCTACAGGAGGGAACTGTTCACGCTTCGGGTAAGCATAGCAAAAAGGCCGACGTTAGAATCATCGCCGGCAGCAACCGGGATCCGCTGAGCGCCATTCAATCCCGTCAATTGAGAGACGATCTCTATTACAGGCTGAATGTTGTTGCAATTGAGATCCCTCCCCTGCGCGAACACATTGAAGATTTGCCCGACCTGGTCTATTTTTTTATCCAATCCTATTCAAGACTGGAAGGAAAAAGCATTCGTTCTCTGGAAGCTGGCTTAATGGAACGGCTTCACGTATATCCCTGGCCGGGAAATATTAGAGAATTGAAAAATATTATCCACCGAATGGTCATATTTTCGGAAAGTGATACACTTAAAATACGGGACCTTCCCAACGAAATTCTTAATGTCGAATATCGTGAACGGATCGGGATGGCTTATAATAGTTCCATTGCCAATGATTCACAGGAATCAGAGAAGAATAGTCCGGATCCCTCTCAAACCCAGTTTGCAGATGCCACATCTTTGCGGGAAATGGAACGACAATCCATAGTGAAAACACTGGAAGCAACTGGCTTCAACAAAGAAAATGCAGCAAAAATTCTGGGAATATCCCGTGCATCCATCTATCGCAAAATCAAGGAGTATGGAATACGGGCATAGGAATCATTCCAGTGTGCCTGCACTCTTTTTTTGACAACAACTCTTTTATTTCCCCATGGCCCCCAGCAGTTCCGCAAGCGCATTCAATTGAGTCCCGGTGTGGCCTGAATGTATACTGACTCTCAATCTGCTACTTCCCGGAGGAACACTGGGCGGGCGAATGGCGCGTACATCGAACTTTGCCTGTCTACATCGTTCCATCCAGTCTAACGCACTTTGCGCATCTCCAACAATCACAGGAACAATGGGTGAAATACCCGCTACCTCCATTCCCTGGCGGGCAAGAGCATGGCGAAATAACTTCGAATTCTCAAAGGCTCTTCTTCGCAAGAAATCTGCTTCTTCCGTCTGTAAGTAGTGCACAATGCCGCTGAGAGTATGAGCTAGAATTGGTGGCTGTGCAGTGGAAAAAACGAAAGAACGTGCTCTTTGAATCAACGTGTCTCGTAATTCAGCCATGCCGCACACAAAGGCACCCATAAACCCGGGTGCTTTCCCCATTGGATAAACGGAAACAGCAATACGTTCCATCACCCCGTTTTCCACAGCAAGCCCCCTTCCCCCGGGACCGTAGAGTCCAATAGAATGCGCTTCATCCAGGTAAAGGAGTGCCCCGTATCTCTCACATAACTCCACCAGAGGCAATAGATCGGGCGAGTCTCCATCCAGACTGAAAAGCGCTTCGGTAACAACCCAGAGTTTTCCTTTTTTTTTTCGACTTGTTTGCACCTTCTGCAACGTTGCCTCAAGATGATTCAAATCATTATGCTGAAAAAATCTTTTGTCCGCGCCCGATAAACGAACTCCATCCAGTATGGAGGCATGCACCAGACGATCACATAACATTAAATCACCGGGGCCGGCGATGGTAGAAATAGTTCCAACGTTGGCGGCATATCCGCTATGAAACAGTAGAGCCGATTCATGGCCAGTCCATTGCACAAAATCAAACTCTGCCTGATCAAACGCAAAATGTTGCCCGGCTACCAATCTGGACCCTGTAGATCCAATGCGATCATGCCAGTGGTCCACACTTTCCTGCCATATCCCCAGCAGAGATCCAGATTCGTTTAACGAAAGATAATCGTTGGATGAAAAATCCACACTACCATCAGTTATCTCAATCAGATGACGCAAAAGACCCTGACTTTTCAAACGAGCTTGTTGCTGCAACAATTCTGATCGCCATGCGTTCAGATTGCTCTTTGTTTCATTTGAATCAGGTGTATGCATATTTCTAACCTAAACGTATCAGTTTTCAACATCCCCGATCATAGTTGGGCGCCTAACATTAGATAATTCTAATATTCCAGAGCCCACGGATACACTGATTACCATGAGATGGAATGCAATACGCTGGACCCTCACTGCAAGTTTATAATCATTCTATTCTAACAGTACGTTATTTGATCATTTTACCTGATAAATAAACATATCCATTCGGGTAGTGTATCAGACATATTGAAACCTCAAAAAAATAGAATCAATATAAATTTACTAAACCAACTCACCAAATATATGCTCTTCTAGAAATTCACGAGCAGCATTGCGAATATTTATTGACCCTTTTATGGAAACAGTTTCAATGGAGTAAGGGATTGCCCTACGCCCTGGCGTAGCAATCTCAAAATAAAAAAAGAGTGGGGATAGTATGTTACCTCTCGACTATACAAACCTTGGGAAGATTGTCAGATATCACAGAAGAAAAAATGGTTTAACTCAGCTGGAACTGGCCACACGAGCTGGTGTTGGCAAAACAATGGTCTTTGACCTTGAAAAAGGAAAACAGAGTGTACGGCTGAACACTTTGATGAAAGTTCTCCATGCGCTCAACATCAACTTGCTTTATCAGAGTCCACTCATGCAGGCATTTCCGGAGCACAGCGGACTAAAGGATCATACTTAGAAGCCACCCCGTATCCATCCCTGGATTTTCGGAGTGACTTTGTGTTCCGCCGGGATTCCCTTCTAAGTCTACCTGCAGGTCATCAGAGTGCGTCGTTGAAAGTCGGACACTTTCGAGAAAGCACGTCAATACATGTATCGTTAAACAATATTTAACAGGCAGGAAGCTCGAAGGTGAATCTCCGTCAGGAACAAATGATCAAGCTCTTTTTTCACCTGCCATCAGGTAGTTCTGTACATAATCGCTAACCGCCTCCTTTAATGGAGTAACAGGCGTCTGATAGCCGGCATTCCTTATGCGATCTATCGGTGCACAGGTAAAGTATTGATATCGCTCTCTTAGAAATTCCGGCATTTCAATGAACTCTATCACAGGTTCTCTGCCCGCGGCCTGGAAAATGGAAGTGGCCAGCTCTACCCATGTGGAAGCGACACCGCTTCCTGCATTAAAAATACCTGACGCATTGCGGTTCTCCAGAGCAAGATAAACCGTCATATGAGCTGAGTCTTCGACATAAAAAAAATCTCTCTTTTGCTCTCCATCCCTGTACTCCGGGCGGTAGCTCTTAAAGAGTTTGATTTTACCATTCTGAAGAATTTGTCGGTATGCTTTCAGTACCAGAGACATCATATCGCCTTTATGGTACTCATTAGGCCCGAATACATTGAAATACTTCAAACCAGCAAAAGAGTTCAAAAGCCCCTCGTTCTTTACCCATAGATCGAACATCTGTTTGGAATATCCGTACATGTTCAACGGCCTCAACTCTTCCAGTCGTGTGACATCATCATCAAAACCGTTCTCTCCATCACCATAGGTCGCTGCACTGGATGCATAGACCAGACGTGCCTGAAAAGTCCTCGCGTAGTTGCCCAGCGCCACCGAATACCTGTAATTGTTTTCAGCAAGATGGGACGCATCTTTTTCCATGGTGGAACTGTTTGCACCAAGGTGAGTGATGGTGGTGACTCCGTTGAGTTCGGGCCCACGGTATCCGCCCAGATTGGCGCGCTCCACCCGGGCAAGAAAATCTTCACGTTCGAAATAGTCACGATACCGGAGAGATCGAAGATTCATCCATTTGTCGGTATTGCTAAGGTGATCCACCAGGATAATATCCTTCTCACCACGACGATTCAATTCTCGTACTACTGCACTACCGATCAATCCGGCCGCACCTGTTACTATGATCATTGGCTCTCTCCTTGAACGGAGCAATCTGTCAGGGGGGGTAATAAATTCAAGGATTTTCCTCGGGCTTTTCTACTGAAACCCTGTACCGGCACAATTCTATAGCACTGCTGTAATCCGTCCTGACAGAGGGTTCTGACCGAGAAAGGAGCACCGGAGGTCATTTTTTTTGTGTCGCATCCATTCGTTACACAATGTATTACCAGAGAGAGGGGGGGAAGTCATCTTCCAGTAAAAAGACATTTTAACCTTCCCCGGGAAGGCCTTCGCCACATCGGCAGTGCAATGTCTGATAGTATCAGCTGTAATCAGTTTTAAGAGCAATTCTAAACAGTGTTATAACTACGTTAATGATTTTTTGAGGGAAACTTCTCTATAAAAGTCTCGATTTTTCAAAGATTTTTTCAAAAAAGTGGATGATTTTCCAGTTCTGATTGTCAAATTTAGAATCATGAGGGTCTATATGAAAGCCAGGTTCTTTGCTGATAAAAAATTCGCGTCATTGCCATCGCTTGCCTTAGCTTTGCTTTTCCTCTTTCCCCTTCTAAGTTGCGGAAAAAGCGACTCCAATGAGACCCGCAAGCCGGTTTCAGCCGGAAGTAGTGTAAAAGCGCAGGCAGTAGTACTTTTCACCGTCGGTAATGTGATGGTGGACAAAAAGCATGCTTCGGTAGGAGACATTATTCAGGACGGAACATGGATCAGCGTAGGAAGACGCGCTACATGCGATCTTCAAATGAGATCCACCGAATCCAGCGTAGTAATTCGTTTAACGGATAATAGCAAATTGCGATTCGATGCACGAAAAATGGGCGAAAAAACCGGTGTGAGTCTGAATCTTGAACAGGGCAGAGCTCTGGCCAGCATTGAAAAGTTGTCCAGCAATGAAGAAATTCGAGTCGTTACTCCGGCAGCTGTGGCATCGGTTCGGGGCACGAAATTCGAAACAAATGTGAAGGCCAGCGGAGAGACCACCACAATCGTGGTGGATGGCAAAGTAGCCACCAGAGTTCGCATTAAAGAAGTGGAAGAACTTCCTCCGGCAGTAATCGCAAACAGCAAGGTGTTAACCAATGTTGTCAATAACCTGGAAGAAAAAGAAGTGGTTCTGGAGCCGGGCAAAAAAGTAACGATCCATGCCCAATCAGGCGATCGTCTGCTGAACGAAATGCACGGAGTAAAGGAAGCTCTTGCGTCTGACGAAGTGATGAAGTCGAAGAATGAAAAGCTTTCCGAAACAGAACTGGCAGCCATTGGAAACAGCGTGGATCAAAAAGTGAAAGACGAATCGGAAGTGAAGTCAGCAATTTCTGGAAGTAAAGAGATTCAGCTGGAGTCGAAGTCTGTTACCGACCCTGAAATGAAAAGGAAAAGGAAAGAGTACAATGAACTGATTCAGCTCAACCAGGAATCGATGCGTGATGACACGAAGGTTGCATATGCCGCGCGTAAACGAAATACGGAAAATGAAAAACAACTTCAAAAGCGAATTGAGACCATCTTCAACAAATCTTCTGAAACATTGATTTTAAAAGAAGGACAGAAGATCTACGGAGTTGTCTATCAGGTTGGACAGGACTATGAAGTCATGACAGTAAACGGGAAAGTTTTGATCAAAGGATCAGAAGTCAGCGGCTTTGCCTTCTGATCCTCTAACCCATAGTGGTAGAAAAGGGCGAAAGGATTTGCTTTCGCCCGACCCCGTTCCCATACTCTCGAAAGGCAACGCTCTTTTTTTGCTCACACCCACGGATCAGCTCTATTTCCGACAGGCCGCCTTAGAAAAACTTGTTCAGATTTGCAACGAACCTTCCATCGAAAGAATCATTCAGCTTTCCGGTGGAGCGCCAGGTAAATTCAGCTACAAAGATGCTGTCCATATGGTAGCACATGGGAGGGAGGGCTGGGAAAAAGCTTCCCATTTTCAATTCATTCTTGTAGATAGGCAAGGCCTGCCTGCTGGTGCTGTGGAGATTAAGTCTTCGGAAAAAGTCGCTGAAATTGGATACTGGCTAACCGAAAAAATCACAGGTCTAATGACCGAAGCTGTAGCGGCGACACTGAAGTGGTCGAAATTGGCCGGATTTGAGATGCTTTTCGCAATCACAGAAAAAACCAATCTGGCCTCGTGTAAAGTTCTGGAAAAAAACGGTTTTTATCGACAGAGAAACGTTCGAGGTATATCTCCCCTTTTTGCAAAATATATAAAACCAATAGAATAGGCCTCCCCCTCCAGGAAGAAGCTGCCTGAAATGTAGTTCACTTCCGAAATGAAGTTAAAGGTCCACTCCAATGAACTTTCGGACCAGAGTTCCAATAACGAATGAAAGAAGAGAGACGCCACTGCTCAAAAGAACCATCTCCAGAAACCTCTGCTTGAAAGGAAAGTCCCGGGCGACCGATATATAAAAATTAAATACAAATATGATTATAAAAGCGATGACCAGCGTCAAGGCAAGTGAATAGAAGGGGCTTGCAAAAATGAAAAAAGGAAAAATTAACAGGATAACTGTGACAATATACGCGATACCCGTATAAAGGGAAGCTTTCATCGCAACATGTGAGGATGACTCTGCCCGGCTGGAAAGATATTCGGA
This sequence comes from Leptospirales bacterium, assembly GCA_050305335.1. GTDB lineage: Bacteria > Spirochaetota > Leptospiria > Leptospirales > Leptonemataceae > JBNLFC01. The sequence continues at coordinate 7,143 of JBNLFC010000035.1, read as the reverse complement.
CGCAGCCATGGAAAAAGCGGCGGATATACCCGTAATGAGCCCTGCCAGTGCCACGGTAGATGCTTTCTGAAAAGCAAAGGTAAGCCCCGCCAGTGCACCCGTTAGCTCAACCAGCGCATCATTGAGTCCCAGAACAATGGAACCGATGTAGTTGAGCCGCTCCTCTTCGATGTGTTTCAGAAGTTCCTGTTCGTGCATCTCCTCTTCGGCCGCTATCTGTGCAGCACCCGGCACATGGCTGATAGAGCTATAATTCAATTTAGCGTCTTTCTCTCCCCGCTCCATTAGCTTGATCCCAAATGTCAGTCCGAAAAGGCGGGCGATCACTGTGTAATAGAGAATTCGACTCACTGCCGGTGCCACATCTTTGCCGGTATAATTTTTCCAATGCAAGTAGTGACGCTTCTCGTCTGAAGCTATCCTCAGCAACAAATCGCGATTTCTAAAGTTTGACTTAAGATTGGCAAGACGAGAGTAGATGTGGTTTTCGGTGATCTCATTCTCCTGGTAGCGTACCAGCAGCTCCAGAGTCTCCTGACTCAGGGGAGTTTTTTTCTCCAGGCGGCTACCACCGGAACTATGCCTCTTCTTGCCTCGCCCGGGTGCTAATGTTTTTTTCTTTACCGAACCCATATACTTCCCTGCACTTTACGTTACTCTATCCAATAAACTTTTCCCGATGGGAAATTGCAGATCCATAGTCGCCAATGATTAACCAGGTGGCCAGTGCATGGCTCTTCCACCCAGCAAATGGATGTGTAAATGAAAAACGCTCTGCCCTGCTTCCAGTCCATTGTTGATGACAAGGCGATACCCTGATTCATGCAGTTTGTGCTCTTCTGCAATCTTTTTTGCAGTGAGGAGCAGATGACCGAGAAGAGTCGCATCTTCATGTGTAGCTGCGTCCAACTTTTCCAGAGGTTTTCTGGGAATCACAAGAATGTGTACCGGCGCCTGCGGGTTTACATCGTGAAAAGCGATACACTCTTCGTCTTCGTGTATGATCTTCGCAGGAATTTCCTTTCTCAGGATTTTCGCAAAAATAGTGTCTTCAGCCATAGCCCCTCCCCTATCTGTCCATATTGATCATATATCGGTTGTTCTTCATAGTGCAAGCACTCTAAACTCATCACTCTACCATAGGTACGAATCGGACCGGAATGATGAATTTTTCTCGAATACCCGACGAAGTTTTTGTCACCAGCATGAGATTTTGATCCAGCTCACCCACTGGAATTACCAACCTGCCGCCCGGTTTCAGCTGCTGGACAAGTTCCAGAGGGATTTTTTTCGGTGCGGCAGTTACCACAATGCCATCAAAAGGTCCCTCTTCAGGCCAGCCCTTCCATCCATTTCCAACTTTGAATGATATATTTCTGTAGCCCTGTTTCCGGAGAAGAGTTTGAGCGTTTAACGAAAGTTGCTCCAGTATCTCCACCGTATAGACGTGCTCTACCAGTTCAGCAAGCACGGCACTCTGGTATCCGGACCCTGTTCCTATTTCAAGAATCCTCTGCCCGCTTTCAGGTTGCAACAAGGAAGTCATCAACGCGACAATGTATGGTTGAGATATGGTCTGCCCGTTCCCAATAGCAATGGGAAAGTCACCATACGCATCCTCGAGAGGGGTGCCGGGAACAAACTTTTCACGGGGAACCTTGAGCATGGCCTCGAGTACAAAGAGATCTTCCATTCCACGCTGACGAATCTGGGTCTCTACCATGGAACGCCTGAGGAGCAGGGCCTGAGAAGAATCTGCCATTATCCGCGCAGTGTAGCCAGATGGCGTAAAAGATCTGTGGAAGTGACAATGCCTACCATTTGATCCTCATGGTTCATAATGATAATAGCGTGTATATTATTATCTACCATTGCCATGGAGACCTGGGGTATGGAAACATCATCATAGTAGGAAAAAACAGGAGAACTCATAATATCGGAGACTTTAAGGATTCTGGTCGATTCCGAAAGAATTCCGCTGATACTCTGAATATTCTCAAAGTCCCGACTGGAGACTATGCCGACCACTTCTCCGTCATGGGTTACTACCGGAATATGGTGAATCCGGTTTTCATCAAAGATGTCAATGCAATCCAGAATCAGATCATCGGGATGAAGAGTGATGGGCCCGGGTGTCATAATTTCTGAAACTTTCATCTGTTCCTCACTATCTCCATAGTAAGGAAAGCTCTGGAAGAAACAAGAATTTTTTGACCTCCGTACCGAAGGAAAAGGGATTAACCCCTTACATTTCGGATCAGCTGCGTAAGTTCATCGGATACGTTGTTTAGCTTTCTGGAGGAGTCCGTTATTCGCTCCGTGTTGCGGACAATGTCCTGGGCGGAATCACTCACGCTCTGGATATTGCGTGTGGACTCTTCCGTGGCGTTTTTCTGTTCCGTGGTGGCAATTTCAATCATCTGGCTCGATTCGTGGATTCGCTTCATCAGTGAAGTCATACTCTCAATGGCACCCGTCACGCCTGTAATCAGATTGGCGACCTCTCGAATCTCCACACCCACACTCTGCACAGATTCATCCAGTCTGACAAAGGCTTCACCCGTGGACTCTACATAACTCTTGGATCCGTCCAGTAACGACTTATTCTCTACGATCAGTTTCTCTATCTCTTTGGCATTTTTAGCCGTTTCTTCGGCAAGTCGAGAGATCTCGTCAGCAACCACGGCGAAGCCGCGACCGTATTCACCGGATCTCGCTGCCTCGATGGCCGCATTCAACGAAAGAAGGTTCACCTGATCCGCAACATTGTCGATTACCTGAACAAACTTTACGGTTTCGCTTCCCTTCTGGCCCAGGTCTTCAAACCGCTTTTTGAGAACTGACATTCGCGATAACACATCCCTGGATACTGCCGCGTTCTCCGCCACAGTTCCATGGATGGCATTGGAAGCATCCCTTACACGAGTGAAAATGGATTCCAGATCCTGAATGGCTTTTCTAGAGGAGTTCATCTCTTCGAATAGATGTCTGGAAATATTGGCAATGGATTCGGAGTTTCCGTGGAGCTCTTCCAGAGATGCGGCAATCTCTTCCAGAGATGCGGCCTGGGTCCTGGAGAGTTCGTTCAACTCGTCGCTCACAGTCTCCTGATCTTTGACCTGGCTCTTTAACACGTCTATGTTCTCTTCCACTACAACGACTGCGTCTGTAACTTTCTTTTTCTCTGAATTCACTTCTTCGGCCTTCATCAAGGCCAGGTTTAAAAGGCTGCCCGTATTTCCAGCACCCAGTGCTGCTCCGATTCCCACAAAAAGCATATTAAAAAACCTGGTGGCAATGGCAGCGGGAGTTCCAATATCGATGATTTCGGGTCTTAAAAGTATGAGAATCACATGGAGTACGGCGACAAGAATCAGAGAATAGAGAGAAACCTTTATATCAAAATAAAAAAGACTGAATATAATAATGATATATATGGCAGCGTAAACTTCTCTTTGAGAGTAAAAAGTATATTGAAATACATTAATAGCAATGGCAATGCCTGTGATGGCAATATAGCTCGAGGCAATCCCATGCTTGAAACGTTGCGTCAGAATATAAGTGAATGCCGAAATCAATGTGACGGCGGAAAACTCTATCAAAATTGTAAAAAGCGTATAATGGCCGGAACTCTTGCCTGTTAGAAGCAACACCACCGTAGTTAAATTGGATAATACTGCAATGACAAGAAACCCTGCCACCAGTCGTATGTGGTTCTTCAGGCGAACTTCCGAGATGAGCTTTGCACGCTCCGTCTGAACGGTTGTGTAATCTGATGTTTCTGACGGCGGTCGATTCGAATCTTCCGTGATCATAGATGGAGTCCCGATTTTATTTCCATATGAATTCGGGCGCACGATGATGAGGCTCGAATCTTTGGCCTTTTATTTTTCCCCGGCCCTGGCACCCGTCAACCCTTTCCCTGAGAAGGTTTCTCTTTTTCAATTATTATCGGAATATTTCAGCGGCTTCTCTACGCCGCAGGTCTGGAAAGGTTTAAACTACAGAGTTATTTCTACCTGTTGGTACCTGTAATTGCAACAACCTGTATACCTCCATTGCGGAATCTCACTTTCTCTTTTACCACACCTCTATTGCCGAAGGCTCTGAGAAAAAGCTTTTCATGGTTCCGATCCATCAGCAGAAGAAATGTTCCCTCACCAGGTAGTTTGAAAATGAGATCTGTTACTTGATGAAAAAAAACGGACCATGTTTTACTCCGCCTTTCGATTCTTTTTCCGTATGGTAGGTTGGAGACTAAAAGCCAG
>JBNLFC010000035.1:0-2865 GCA_050305335.1 Leptospirales bacterium | reverse complement strand
CAGGCTCCTTTGCCGGCCTGCAGTCTCTTTCCCAGTTGCTCCAGAAAGGGAGTTTTCAGGGAGTCTCCGTGGTAAAGCCAGTGATCCAGATTCGCGGACCTGACCTTTTGAAATCTTTCAAGATTATTATGGCATTTCTCAATGCAGTCCCCATCATAGTCGGCACCCACAAGTAGGGTGGAGACTCCCCCCGGTTTTTCCTGATTTTTTTTTTCCTGAGCAAGCGTTTTGCGATTTTCACTCTCTTTTTTCACCAGGTGCTGTTCGTGACCAGACCGATAGAGCGGAAGATGCTGGTAGAGGTATTTACGTTCACCGCCTGGAAGTGTGTGTGAAAGAAGTGAGATTGCCTCAACCAGAAAAACCCCCGAACCACAGAACGGATCAATAATAGTATCATACCGGTTGAGATCCAGACTCATGAGTAGCGATGCCGCGATATTCTCTCGAAGTGGCGCTGCACCTACTTCGCTCCGGAATCCGCGACGAAAGAGGGGATCTCCCGTAAGATCCAGGCTGAGTGTGCATAGATCCCGAAAAAAGCGGATCTCTATCCTGGCAGTTTTTTCACTCCCTTGCACATGAGGATGCGGGCTTCGCCAGGCTGCCAGCACTGTCTCTTCAATCCTTCCCTTATGGTGCAACCGTGAATTCACAGAAGTTGCATGCATAATCGGTTCTGCAGAGCTTCCGGTATAGATGTCCCATGGTATTCTTTTACAACGATCATACAGTTCAGGATAGGAGTGACACTGAAAACTCGCAATCCTTAGAAGAATGCGAACCGGTGTGCGAAGCAGATGGTGGGAAAGATAAATTAAATCGTCACTACCTGAAAAGCTAACTCCTCCCTTTTCGGTGCCGTGTACCTCTGCTCCGGGAAGCTCCTGAATCTCTTTTCTTGCCACTTTTTCGAACCCGGGAGTTACCACCGCATAGTATTCATGATTCGTACGGTGAATGTAGCGTTTCACCTTACGATTCAGAGATCTGGTAGACTCATCGTTCATTGGGCACCGGCGGGAACCGTTTTTGTGAAACATAGAACGCAGACGAGAGAGTGTCTTCCAGAAACACCCGATCCGGATCCGAAAGGTATGAGCCCCAGAAAGCAAAAATCCAGGAATCATACCGTTTGATAGTCGGAGAGAAGAAGGAGATCCTTTTTTCCGTCCCGTCAACGGTATGGAGAAGAGCATCGATTTTAAAATAATTTAAAGAAATACGCGGAAAAGTGAAAAGAGTCGCGTAAGAAATGACCGGTGGATAAACATCGATCTGCACAAAGTCATCAACCATCAGGTCCAGTGTGGCTTCCTCCGGTTGAATGGAATTTTGAAAGTCCCGGGGATCGTATATGGGTCTGTAATAATAAGATTGATCTGTGGATTGGGAATGATGAAGAGTCGCGTGAGAAATCAGTTTCAATATATATGCCTGTGAATCTGACCGATATTTTTTTGTAAGGCTGGCCGGGTAAGCAATCAATAGCTCCATGGGATACCAATCAGTGGTTCCATATTCATAACACTTTATGGAATCCGGTCGAATATTCTTAAATTCATTGTACCTGGCTACATACTCTTGCCCCTGCGGAATCGCCAGATTATTGCGCAGACATGGCGTGCCCTGAAAAAGAATGCGCAGATGAGTGGTCCGGGCCCCACCCTCAGAAGACCAGGTGGGAGGCTCCCATCGCTCTTCCATCTGTTGCAAAGAACAATGCAGGCCAGCAAAGATAGATAATCCTGAAATTAAAATGATTTTAGTGTATCGATTCAACTTTGAGCTACCCCGGTGATATTGCGGCCTTCTCTGTTATAGAGCCTCATAAACTTACAGCCATGTTGGTTTACAAAAGACAGTTCTTTTATAAAATCTCGCAAGGGGGAGTACATACTTCATTCCGTATAGGCCATTTTTGCAATGGCTTCTACAAATTCAAATGCCCGGGTACGGGTCAACTGAGTTCCTTTGCAGACAGGTCGGAGCCTCCAGGGATTTTAAAAATTGCTCAGGAATAAATCACGATTGCAAATTGACCCGGGGAGGTTCTGTCTATATCTTCAGGAACTTATCTCGAAACTATGGATGGTTTTGAAATAAGTTTTAACTGGACATGGAGCAAAAAATGCCTGCGAAAACCGTTGCCATCATCAATCCTGCCTCTTCGGGGGGATACACAGGAAAACACAAAGATCAGATTGAAAGTCGAATCCTTGCCCTCTATCCGGATGCCGGACTCCATTTCACAAAAGCTCCGGGTCATGCAAGGGAACTGGCCATCCATGCCTGCAGAGAAAATGCCGGGTCACTTCTGATTGTGGGAGGCGATGGGACGATCTCCGAAGCTGTAAATGGTATATTGTCAGCTGGCTTTGCAGATCGAGGGCCTGTCATCTCAGTTGTAAACCTGGGAACGGGTGGTGACTTTTCAAGGACGCTGGGAATCTCAACTGACTTTGACATATCGATTCAGAAGGCAACGAAAGGTTCCGTCCTTGCCGTAGATGCCGGCAAAATTAAGTACCAAGACCATTCAGGCAAAATGCAGGAACGCTACTTTATTAACGTTGCGGGTTGCGGAATGGCGGGCGTTGTGGTGAATTCTGTGAATCGCTCTAGCAAGTATTTCGGCGCATTCACCTATTTCACAAGAAGTTTGCGGGAAGTTCTTTTTTATAAAAATCAGAATGTCCGTATAGTTCTGGATGGAAAAGAGGCCGGAAATTATGCTCTGGTAACTCTGGCCATCTGTAACGGACAGTTTTTCGGAGGCGGTATGATGATTGCTCCCGCCGCCCATATTATGGATGGCTACTTTGATGTTACCCTGATACACGGCTGGGGACTTATCAAAAAAAT
>JBNLFC010000034.1:0-14186 GCA_050305335.1 Leptospirales bacterium | reverse complement strand
GCGCTCTTTTGTTCTGGCACTTCTTGATTACGAAGGCGTTCGGCCTGCCAATCCCGGCGAGTTTACCCGCAGAGCACTCCTCGCAGGAAAACTGGATCTCTCCCAGGCCGAATCTATCCAGCAGATAGTGATGGCTCGTAGCGATTTTGAGCTACGCTCTGCCAGACGAATGCTTTTCGGTGAATTTACCAGAGAGATGAATCGATTGCGTTCTCATTTGATTTCATTGCGGGCGGAAACGGAAGCGAGCGTTGATTTTTCCGACGAGGATCTTTCGTTTGATTCGCTGTATGAACGAAAAAATCGCGTACAGGCACTCATAGCAGACATTCATAAACTGTTAAGAGATTCTGAAATCGCTTTGCGGGTAACGGCCGGGACACGGATCACTCTTGCTGGAATTCCCAATGCGGGCAAATCTACGTTAATGAATTTACTGCTGGGCAGAGAAAGGTCCATTGTCTCTTCGGAACCGGGGACCACCCGTGACTACCTTGAAGAAGATCTACAGATGGAAGGAATTCCTGTAAAATTGATTGATACGGCTGGATTGCGCAATTCGGAAAACCCAGTGGAAAAAGAGGGAATTCGCAGGACTCGCAAAGAAATAGCCACGAGTCAGGTCATCATTCATGTTCTGGACGGTTCGCTGCCTCCCTATGAATTGGAAGAGATTCATCCAGATGCCAATCATATTGTATTTTCTGTGCTGAACAAATCGGACATAGAGCACACAGGTTGGTCTGAAAAGGCTGGCACCTATCCTAATTTTCTGCGTATAAGCTGTAAAACCGGCGCAGAAGTTGAAAATTTAAAAAATTTAATTGTAGCCTTTTTGAAAAAAGATGTTCCTGAAAAAGATCCTTTGCTGCTGGAAGAGAGGCATCGTTATCACCTGCTGCGCATCATTGATCACCTGAACCGGGTCATCTCTCTCTGGGAGGAAAAAGCACCGGATGAAATTACGGCCCTGGAGGTATCAGGAGCTCTCAATCATATAGGTGAAATTACCGGTCAGGTTACGGGGGAAGAGGTGCTGGGAAGAATCTTTTCTGCCTTTTGCATAGGAAAGTAACACCATTTCGTCCAATCCGTTTGAATCATCCGGAGCACAAACATGTACAGCAGTTCCGAAGAAAAAAGACCGTTTGTACTGGATATCGGTCAATGTGATTATGACCACAGGAAAATCAGCCGACTTTTCGAAAAATTGGGATGTGACATGGATCGAGCTGCCTCTCCGCAGGAGGCAAAGCGAAAAATCATCAACGAAGAGTACGATCTAATTCTGGTAAATCGTATTCTGGATCAGGACGGTAGTTCAGGCCTGGATCTCATCGGCACATTGATAAAGAAGAGTGAGCTGGAAGACGTTCCCATTATGCTTGTTTCCGATCACCCGGACGCTCAGAATACAGCAATACAGCTGGGTGCATTCAAGGGATTCGGTAAAATGCAGCTTTCCGATCCGGACACGGAAAAAATGCTGATTGCTATTTTATTTCAATCATCACCAGCATAACATCATCGCGAAAATCTTTGAAGTCAGGGAGGCTTTTGATCTGGCGGATCATTTTTTGTGGAACCTCTTCAATGGGAGACTTGACGTGACAATTTGCTATATCAAGAATATTATCTATAGTTTTCACTTCGTCACGAACTGAGTTATATTCCACCAGACCGTCAGTATATAGAATGAATCGATCTCCCGATGAATATTTCAATTGCCGATCATCGGCAATGGGTGAACGCAATCTATAACCGATGAGAGAGCCTTCTGATCGAATTTCGTTATATCTGGAGTTCTTTTTTCCATGAAGTAGATGAGGATGTCCTGCATTGGCCAGATGAATTATTGAATTATTAAAGTCAAAGTATATATAAATCGCTGTTGCATGATGACTTTCATATTCGCTGGCCAGTATTCTATCCAGCTCGGTGAGAAAATCCGACGGTTTTTGTTTTTTCTTATAAGACATGCCGGTGATTATACCCTTCATGGCTGCGGACATCATTGCTGATGAAATTCCATGTCCTGAAATGTCGGCCATGAAAAATCCCAGGTTTCCTTCTCGCATATGGATTATATCGTAAAAGTCCCCCCCGATCAGGTGATTTGCAATGTGAGTAGAATAGAGACGAATGTGCTCATTTTCATGAAAAGAGGGGAAAAGATGCTGATATACTTTCTGAGCGAGACCCAGATCTTCTCTTTCATGGTGTTGCTTGGAACGCAGGTCTACATAGCCCAGTAGATGAAATAAAATCACACTTTCTATAAAAAGCGCCAGCACACTGGTCCAGAGGAGAAAGATTAGATGCAGTAGATAATCTATGCTGAAATTTTCCTTGAAAAGAGAATAGACGGAATAGTGTAGAATTACAAGGAAAATTACGGGTAGCCCGGTCATTTTGCCCGGACGCAAGGACTGTAACAATACCGTTATCAGATAGAGGAGGTAAGAATTGGAAAGGGTCCTTCCGGGAATGTCGATGCCTTTGATCGCAGGATAGTAAAAAATCAGCAGCAAAGCAACAATATGGAAAACAGAACTGAGTATCGAGAAATGACGTGTTCGCTTTGCCAGAAAAAAGAATAGAAAATAGGAAAATATAAATATGCCAACGATAGCAAGTGTGCCGTTAAGATGGTAACTTTTATGAGACAGGTATTCCAGCGCTACAAGGCTGGCAAAACTTAGAGCCGCGCTACCAGCGCTAAAGCGCTCGAAACCCAGTAAAAGTTGATTGAGTAACTTCTGGCTGAGCTGATTGAGTTGAATATTGGAAATAGACCGAGCCCTGGATGTATTCACCCTGACAAAATCAAGATATTCCAGAATGGCGGAAAAAAGATAGCGTGAAAGGGCACTCATACGATGTCATTTATCCTGATGAGTTCTCAGGGATAGAAATACTCAATTGAAACAATATTTGACCCTTCCAGTTGTAAACCCATATTATACCCGGTAATAAGAAATTTGTTCAGCTTGCTCATAGTTTCAAGGCATTGCGCGGCACTCCCGCAGCGGTATCTTAAAAAATGAGACGATGCTTTATAATTGTAATAAGCAGAATGTGACGTAATAAATGTAATATAGTGCGCTCCATTGATATTCTCAAAGAGTAAATGACTGATAGATTTTCTGTTTGTTACACGATATGCGTAATTACTTTGCACGTGTGGGTAAGTTTGAGCCCCCAGAGGCAGACTGAAAACCGCCAGGTGGAGGAAAATCCAGAGTGAGCAGTGAGCACGGAAAGATTTATTTTTCTTCCGGTGGCGTGGTTCGCGTTTTATTGAATAGAGCATTCAAGTCCTCCAGTGAGGGAGCGGGAGCAGCTGCGGCCTCTTTGTTCTGTTCCTGAATCTCTTTGTAAACTTCTGTTCGGTGGACAGACACATGACGTGGAGCGCGGATACCCAGTTTGATCTGGTCCCCCTTAATATCCACGACAACAACTTCAATGTCATCGCCAATCATGATTGATTGGTTCGTCTTTCTGGCCAGTACGAGCAAACCTATTCTCCCATTTGATCCAGAATCGGTAAACGAACTGGATGATTATCGTTGGTTGATATTACCTGGCGTCCGATCTTTTTTTCTTTGTGGATCAAAACAGGACCCTGTAAATTGGCAGTCATCTTTTCAGGATGATTTTCAGGAATCGTCACAATCAGGTACACATCGCATTCGGAAACGCTTTTTACCTGGAGGGCTTCCAGATCAGCGGCTACAACTCCGGGTGCGTAAGCATTTTTCAATATAGTCTCGGGTTTTACAATTATGAAGGCAAGGTCAGGTTCTTCCACAGACTGTAGCCACCGGAAAACGGACTCTTCTTTGCCGGATAAGAGAATAAATTCGTGGAATTCGTGAAATCCATAAAGTCCATCAGAAAATTTTAAAATTTCCTGAGGATCAATCCCCACCTTCCCCAGCGCTTTTGTTCCTACTTCCATTGTTGTCATGTGTTTAGCTCTGCGATTTGGTTACCTTAAAAAGTCCAGTAAAGTGGGGCGAATAATCCTGGAGCCTACGTTTAGCGCGTACTGGTTTACAGTCTCCAGCCACTTCATATTCATAATAGTTTCGGGAAAATCAATGCCTTCCGTTTTGGCCAACATTTCGGTCATATAGGTTTTGTCCCAGGCAATCCGTTTTTCATGTTGTTCCAGGCGATTCTGCCGTGCACCAACGTCCGCATGATGTTTTAAGATGTTTTCCATGGCAGAATCGAGATTGGCCAGATCTCTTCCGCCAATTTCCAGCTGGTCAGCGTTATAAAGATCGTTTCTTAATTTAATCACCACATCAAAAATAGACATTCCTGAAACATGCGCTGTATCCGAATAGTTGTTGGGCGGATTGGACTTTTCACTGGAAATCAGACCAAGGCTCTGTAAAACTGTACCTGATTCCACGTCTTCTAACCATATTTCATGTGGGTTTGTGGTATGAAGGGAAAGGTTGTCCTGGCCTATTTTGCTGGCGCGTACGTTTAGATTTGCGTTATTGACTTTATCAATGATATCATCAACTGTGTCACCAGCGGCTATGTGGAACTCCACACCGTCGATTTTAAATCGCTGGTCACTACGCGCTACATAGGTAGAACCATCAACGCCTGAGGTAATGGTCATGTTGGTACCCCAGAAGAGCTGATTGCCCGGTATGGAAGTGTCCAGGTATTGGCTACGTTCCAGCTCCGCGAGTCGTTTTCCATTGTCCCCCCGATATTGAACGTTTACAATCTGATCAGGTATTTCCACTCCGTTGAGACCGGGAATATTGGCTGTAACAATTTGAAAGGGCTGTTTTTCAATCACGTGACCACCAAACAGGGGTTTTCCCACAGCATCGGAGCTATTAGCGATTTCAATTAAAGATCTCAAATGCTGATCAATTTCCGTTGAAATGACTTTGCGCATTTCAAAGCCGTCATCGCCCTGATATATACCGTTGGCTGCCTGTACGGTAAGGACACGGATCCTTTGCATAATCTCAGTGGTTGATTTTAAACGTCCATCAATGTGATCTAAGCGATCTTTAGCACTGGCGGCGTTACTTTCGAATTGATCCAGCTCAGAAACCCGGGTATTGTAATACATCTGACCTGCAGCACCGGCCGGATTGTCAGACGGTTTATTGATTCTTTTTCCAGTTGAGAGCTGGTTTTGAATCTGTTCCATCTCTTCTTGCTGGCGATCAATGTTTCGAATTAAAGTATTATTTTTCAGTATGTCGGTGATTCGCATATATTGCCTCTTTCGAGAGTGTAAGTCAGGTTCCTAATTTTATAATGATACCCAGCATTTCATTCACCGTATTGATGATTCGTGCGGCTGCATTGTACCCATGTTGAAACTGGACCATATTGCTCATTTCTTCATCCAGATTTACTCCCATGACGCTTTGACGTAGATTGTTCAAAGTCACCAGATTGTCCTTTTGATGCTTTACTGCATCTTCAGCTGTACGCGCTTCTGTGCCCAGTTTTGAAATAAGCGAGTTGTAAAATTCTTCGATGTTCCGGTCTTTGCCAATCATGGAATTTTTTTGTTTCAACGCCGCGGATATAATGAGTGCATTGGAGCCATCGGCCATTCCACCTGGTGTGTTGTAATCACCTGTTCCACCCGCATCTTTTCCACGACCGGCGGCAATGGACGAGGCCTCATTCTGAATATCCCCGGAGAGTTTAACATGGCCTGCCGGATGAAAATGTGGTGTTAGTGTAATATCCTGTCGCGGGGGCTGCAAACGCGCAATTTCGTTCACACGACGAAAGTCAAAGGCTCCGCTGACGCCTGAGGAGACCAGAATGCCTGTGTAGCCGGTCAGTAGCTCACCGGAGTCTTCCATATGTCGTATCATCATATTGGTGCGACGATCATAACCGGCATTTGTGGCTTTGATAGCCAGCTGGTTGTCATGATTCATGTAAGTTGTTACACCGGCCTCGCTATCGTTAATTCTTTTAATAATGGAACGTAACGTATCATCCGGTGTATAATCGATCAGAACCGGTGTACTTGCACGATCATTTCGAACAAAACGGAGCGTTCCGGAAAAACCTACTTTTTTCTCAGGATCGACACTATTTCTGCCGGTAACCCGAAACAGTGCTGTCACTTCTGCCGTTCCATCTGCGTTCAGATCAAAGTTGCCCGATGCATTTTGAATGGTGTAGTTTCCATCAGATCTTGCGCTCAGATTCTTCATATCAAAGAAATTGAGATTGGTTTTTCCATTTAATCCAAAGCCATCTCTGTGGATTTCGTTAACAATGTCGGCCAGATTGGCAGCAAAAAGATCATTGGCATCGATGCGATCGGGAATGGCTCTGTCACGCATTTCCAGCAAACCATAAAGTTCCCCATTTTTCAAAATCACATCTCGATCATTATGTTCCCAGACAACACGGGAAAAGCCCTCATTTTTTGGATCTTTTTCGGTCTTCAAACGGCGCTGAATTTCTCCCTGAACCAGAGCCTGGTCTCCGATAAATACAAAGATTTCATCTCGATCCGCACGACCAATATTAATGTCTACTATATGTGAAAGATCTTCGATAGCCTTGTCTCTTCGATCCTTTAGATCGTTGGGTTTATCTCCCAGAGCTTCAATTTTTAATATTCTTTCGTTTAAATCGCGAATTTCGTTTGCCAGAGAGTTTATGCGCTCCACTTTCGAGGCGATCTCTTCTTCTGCGCGAAAGCGCAATTGTGTTAGTTTTTCATGGGTATCGTGGATGCCGGTAACAAGTCCTTGAGCCTTTTCCAGAACCACCTGGCGATGTGCAAATTCAGCAGGGTGGTTTGCCAGCTCCTGCCACGCAGACCAGAAGTCGTTTGCCATGGTGCGCAGAGTGTTGTCTGCGGGCTCATTAAAAATTTTTTCCATCTGATATAGATAATTTTGAGCCGTATCCCAGTAGCCTTTGATATTTTCCCCGTTTAGAATTTGATCATCATAAAATGTGTCTCTGATACGTTCTACAGCTGCGGCTCGAACCCCCTGACCAATCTGCCCGGGCCCCTGGGCACGGTTCATGGCTGGCTCATACAACGGATCCATTGATTCCAGAGCCACCCTCTGTCGGGAAAACTGCGGATTGTCCGCGTTGGAGATGTTGTGACCGGTTGTGCTGAGAGCCAGCTGGTGGACATCCAGCCCCCTTTTTCCTATTTCCAATCCAGCGAATGTTGATCCCATACGGTGCTCCTGTTTTTCCATCGTCCAGCTGGGCGATGAGTGCAGGTAAGTTGCCTGTTCTTTCTATTCGGTTTTTCTGGCGATTCCATGATAAAAAAAGAGGTGGAGCTTCCTGAGAAAATTGTTGCTTTTTAGAATGAGCGGAAATAGAATTTTGTGCGGATCTACAGATGTCGGATGACTCTCACACAACAATACCTTTGGATTTATCAGTTCTGATAGTGGATGATTCGGAAGACAATCTTATACTGTACAGAATAATGCTGGCCAAAGAGGAGTTGCGTCTTCATTTCGCGGTTGATGGAAATGAGGCCCTGGACCTGGTCCAGAATCAGCCATTTGATGTGATTTTTATGGATCTGGAAATGCCCCGGATGGGGGGGCTGGAGGCCACCAGCAAAATCCGAGAACTGGAAAGTGATACAGGGAGGGAGCCGGCCCGTATCATCGCTTTGACCGCATACTCCAGCAGTACGGAAAGGCAGAGATGCCTGGATGCAGGTTTCAACCAGGTCCTATCCAAGCCTATCACAAAAGACCGATTAATCCAGGTGATTTACCAGAAATAGGCGATTTGAGTTTACGCGTTCTTGTTGAGAATAATGGGTGATACACTGGTCGATCGTCTGGCTCCTTCCATAGAGGGAGGAGTATAGGTAATGCCTTTGTTTTCGCTTTCCTTGCGCAATTTATCCATAGTGCGCTGGATAGCACTGCCCGCACCTTCCAGCAATCGGCTGTTGTTGTTTACCTGTGATTGCAAACGCTCTGCTTCCAGACGAAATTCATGAACGGTTGCATCAAAAGCCTTTGCCAGCCCTGCGGTATTCCTGTGTACAATTGTCTGGATGTCTGAAAGCCTCAGGCTGTCCGGTGAAACACCTGTTTCCGTAGCTACATGCGCAATACCAGTACGTAGTTGAGCCTCCAGGGCATCCATTTCATGAACCATTTTTTCCTGGCGTACTGTGATGTCATGAAGTAGTTTTCCGTCAGCTTTCATGATGGCGTCACTTTTTTGCCGCTCCAGATCATGGAGAGCACGAAAAAGCGCAGTCTCCAATGCAAGCGTGTTTTGAAGAGATTCAATCATAGCTTACCTCTTAACGGTACTATCGGCATAATTGCGGCAAGCTTAAGAGTGTTCATCCGACAAAGAAAAGTGCTCAGGGCCTTTCCACATCAATAGACACTTGCTCCCGGGAAGCTTCCCTTAAAATGTGGAAGATGATTATGCGCTGGATGAGGCAAGTAGCAGTTGATATTTATCCCAATGTAGTGGTATTGCTCTCCTTTTTCATGGTCAGTTACTGCACTGCGGGGCAAACTGTAATTACGGTTGAGTCTGACGAGTGCACCACCGGCCCTGTTAAAACCATTGTATCCGTACCCGTAGACAATAAAATCTCAGCAAGTGGGTATGAAGAGCTTGCTCTCAGGTCAAGAGAGGTTGCCTGTCGTGTTTTTTTACATGAGTGCCTGACGGGCAGAGTAAACAAAGATCGCCCCTGGCTGGAAGAAGGGGCTCTTTTAAATCGCTGGGATCGCACTTTTGAATCCATTTGCTATAGCGGGAAAGTTTTTCACGACAAAGAGTCTTCCGATGAGGACAGACTTGATTTTCACGTAGAGTTTCCTGCAAATCAGGCTTCTATAGAGCAGCAATGGCCTGATTCTCTGCGAGAAAAGAGCAGAGCCCGCGTTTTATTGATCATGAGTGAAATCATTCACACAGCTGGTGGTAGTTCAACAATTTACTCCTCTCGCGGTCACACTCCCCATGCGTTGCTGAATGATATAAAAAAGTCTATGGAAGCCTCTGGCTTCCAGGTAAATACAAGAATCTACGTGAAAAAACGCGAACTGCCGGATAGATTTTTAACTTCCGGAAAAAACAAAGCATGGGAGGAGATTTTCCCTCGAAATGTCCTGGCTAGCTATGATTTGATCTTGAGTGGGGAGATGGAAGTTTTCAGAGAAAACAAGATCGATACGGCGGATGATGAAAACAAAACGATCACAATCATAACCAGGATGGAAATGACCTCGCTACTGGGTGAGGCACTTCCCGGTTCTCGTTTATTCTGGGAGAAAAGAGTCGAATCTACTCCTGGAGGTGATTTAAACACTCTATTGTACCGGCAATGGATGGGTGAGTGCGGATCTGATCGTTGCGATTCTCCCCGTTCTGACAGTTTAATAGCAGAGATTCGCGAGAACTGGATTAAAATGAATGAAGAGAATCCACCGCTGTTTCGCCTGAAAATAGAGCCATGTAAGAAAACGTATACGGACAATGGGTCTATCCCGGAGGAGGAGTGGCAGGAAGAGCAGATGGAAAGATGGCAGGAGTTTCTGGAATGCTCCGGTGGGATGAATGCGGCGATCACGGAAAACAAAGAAACAGATTCCACTGCGAACCAGGATTTCTCTTTGAGCGTTAATTACCATGGTTCGGCATTGGATTTGGCCGAAGTATTAAACCACCATCGTTTTATTTGCAGACCTTATAAAAAAATAGTAGAAAATTGTGGTGAATATGAATCCCAGCGAATGACAGGGAGTTTAGTCTATATTCGGAGCCGTAAATAGAGATGAAAACAACCAGGACGCTAAAAGCTATTTATATGGTTACTATTTTTAGCTTTTTCTTTGCTTGTGATACCTTGAAAACTGAGACTTTTCGTAAAGAAGAAATAGTCGTTAATCAAACAACCATTGAAGTAGAAATCGCCGCCACCGCTCGCGAAAGGGAAAAAGGGCTAATGTACAGAACATCTCTGCCCCAGGATACAGGAATGCTTTTCATTTTCCCCGAAGTGAAGTACCAATCTTTCTGGATGAAAAACACCCTCATTCCACTGGATGTGGCGTTTTTTGATGATCAAGGTTTTTTAATTGAAGTAATAACCATGAGAGTCGATTCGGGAGAAAAAATTTATACGTCATCAGAACCGGCAAAATATGGTCTGGAAATGAATGCCGGCTGGTTCAAGAGGAAGGGCATTAGAAAATATGCCAGACTGAAATTTTCCCGCGAAATACCGGCATTATAACAGCAATGATGACTCTCTTCGACTGAAAAGACCCTCTCGTGTCGAAGGAGGAGTAGACCCTGCGTAAAAGCGATAATCTTCCAGAGTTGGCTTTATCTCCCAGCGTACAGGTTTTCCAAATCCCTGCTCGGTAGCATGTATTGTATAATAACCATACTTGAAAAGAGAGATCTGTTTCATAATCTTTTCATCAGGCTTTGTAACAGTATGTGATTCATAATCATGCAGTGCTCTGTAAAATGGAATTACTCCGCGAAAAAACCAGCCAACAGGAGAAACAAGGGGATCTATGGAAAAGAGTTCATCCAGATAGGTGTTTTCAATCCCTGCCGCTGGAAAATCCTTCCGGGGAGGCAACCGTTCCATACGATAATGTGCAATTTCAGCATAGAGAGTGATGGTTCTTCCTGGAATTGCTTTTTCGGACTTTAGCCAGCGAATGTAAGCCTTTTTTTCCGTGGCGGAAAGGTAGTGCAGGTCGCTGAAAAGAAATCCACGTTTTCGAATTTCTGAATCTCGCATGAGGAGATCGTAGGCTTCGCGATAAACAAAATAATAGCCATCTCTCACAGCGACAACGTAAGGATGTTCGGCAAGTATGGATTGTTCGGACGTCGTTAAATCTTTTACAGGCAATGTTCCAAATGATTGAAGCAATCTGAGAAACAGGGCGGTCGCATTTTTTCCCCTTCGAGAAATTACACCCCAGGGCGATCCCAGTCTGTGTAACGATTGATGAAGCGAATAAAGTAATCGCTGTACATCAGAGGAGTTGCGAATGATAATGCCCAGTTTTCGCTGGATGCGATTGAACTCATCCTTTTCCAGAAGGTGATTGGATTCCAGCAGACTGAACATCATACTTCCCCCCCCGGACCTATGTCACTTCTGTAGAAAGTGCCCTCCGTTTTATGGTGGGCGAGACAGGAGTAGACCATAGACGCCGCTTCACTATGTGTATCGGCTCGAGCCGCAATTCCCAGTATTCTTCCCCCGGTGCTGATGATTGAATCCTCCTTCCGGCGGGTTCCCGCATGAAAAACTTGCACATTCGTACAACCAGATTCATAGCGCGGAATGGAAATCTCCTTTAAATAATCATCCGGATAGCCCTGAGCCGCAAGAACTACCACCATGGCAGCTCCAGAATGAAATTTAAGCGACCTTGCCTCAAGACGACTTGCGGCTGCCAGGTAACAGAGTTCACCGAGGTCCTCATCCAGAAGAAGCATCAAGGGTTGAGTTTCGGGATCGCCAAAACGGCAATTAAATTCCACCACCGAAGGATTACCATCTTGAACCATAAGTCCGGCATAGAGTAGTCCCCTGTAGGGAGTGCCTTCGGCATTCATGCCGGCTATCACTCGATCCAGAATTGTTTCTTGAACACGTTTCATAACGTCCGCATTCATGAAAGGAACAGGGGTGTATGCTCCCATTCCTCCAGTGTTGGCACCAAGGTTTCCATCTTTTGCTCTTTTAAAGTCCTGGGCAGCCTGGAAGGCAATGGCTTTTTCTCCGTCGCATAACGCAAACACCGAAGCTTCCTGACCAGCAAGGAAGTCCTCAATTAAAAGCTTTTTTCCCGATGAGCCAAATCGTCCTTTGTCCAGAATGTCGCAAATAGCTTGAGAGGCATCGTCAAAATTCCGGGCAACGACAACTCCTTTGCCCGCAGCCAGCCCGTCTGCTTTGATGACAATGGGAAAAGTTCTGGTTTTTAAGTATTCGAGTGCATCGGCAGAGTTCGTGAAAGTAGTGGAATTAGCCGCTGGAATATTATGTCGTTTCATGAAGGCTTTGGAAAAATCTTTAGATCCTTCCAGTTGGGCCGCAGCGCGAACGGGCCCAAAAACTGGAATTTTAGCTGAAAGCCTGTCAACCAGTCCGTCTACGAGTGGCTGCTCGGGACCTACTATAACCAGGTCATACTGTTTCTCAATGATGGCATGGGCTAGCTCATCAATGCTGTTCAAGCTCAGGGGAGAGCCATTGGCAGCCTGCAATTCAACGATTGACTCTTCAGGAATGCCCCCATTTCCAGGGTAGACATCCAGCTTTTCTATGGATTTACTTTGTGAAAGCTTCCAGAAGAGAGCGTGCTCTCTACCTCCGGAACCCAGAAGAAGTACTTTTCGGCTCATTGTAAATCTAAACCCTCTAAATTTTGTGTTTCAGGTCGCCAGCATCTTCTATGAATGATTTCCCCAAAGATGTTTTATAATTTAAGGATGCCGGCAGGCATCCCCCAAAATAGCCATATCGAACACCGTTTTCGAGGATGTCCAGAAAGCCTTGTCAATTTCGATGAGGATTCTGGAATTCTATTAATAGCTCCAATGAGCTGCAGGAAATTGAACTGGGTTTAAAAATAATAGAGGCAAAAAATAATGCGACATAATTTTGCGCCTTCCGTACAAAAGAAACGCAAAAAAACGCTAGCTATGATGCAATTTGAGCTTTCCTGCACTCATTTTTGAGCTTCCGCGGCAAACTTTTTTCCCGGCGCTCTTTTTTAAAAGGGTAAAGTGTTGATTTTCCTGGGGCGCTCTTTTTTTTACTCACAGATGGGCAGACTCCAGATAGCCGTGCATGACGGTTCTTTTCACGCCGACGATGTTTTTGCAGTATCAGTACTTCGTTTGATTTACACAGACGCTACAGTTATTCGAACCAGAGATATTGATTTGTTAAAGAAAGCAGACTTCCGACTGGATGTTGGGGGAGCGTACAATGCCCTGACGGGCGACTTTGATCATCATCAGATTGATTTTAATGAAGTTCGGGAAAATGGAATCCCTTATGCAAGTGCGGGTTTGATCTGGAAACATTATGGCCCCAAGCTATCACTGAACGAAAAGCAGGTGACCATTCTTGATGAAAAAATCTTTCAGTTGATTGATGCGAACGATAGCGGATATACACTTCCCTATGACGAAACCGATCTTCGCCCTTACACCGTTTCTAGAGTAGTGGAATCATTCAATCCGACATGGGATGAAAAAAAACCCGATGTGGACAGCGCTTTTTTTGCCGCGTGCAAAGTAGCCACTCAATTGATTTTAAATGAAATCAAAAAAGTGAGAGGGAGGGATAAAGCGCGAAAAGTAGTGGAAGAAGCGTTGAGGGATTCCAGCGGACTGCCTTATGTTGTACTGGAAGCGAACGTACCCTGGCAGGATGTCATTGTGGATAGATCAACGGCAGTGTATGTGATTCATCCTGGTAGCAATGGTGACTGGCGTGTGCGGGCCGTACCCGTTCGAAAAGGCGGCTTTGAGCTGAGGAAGCCTTTGCCGATTGATTGGGCCGGCAAGCGTGATGAAGAATTAGCTCTGTTGACTGGCGTTAAAGATGCTAAATTCTGTCATAAGGAAAGATTCATGGCAGTCACAGCCACCAGGGAAGGTGCTGAAGTGCTGGCCATGAAGGCGCTCGATAATTGAGTTTCTTGTAAATCCCTGAGTCTGTGTGAAATAATTTTACCGGTATTCGTTCCCGGACCGGTCAAATTTATGTATGGCAATATCCGTATCACTGGAATAAGGTGTTCGTGGAACGCAACCGGCTACATATACATTATCATTGCCGTCAATTGCGATTGCTTTTCCCATGGATGGGAGAGTTGCATAGATACCGCCTGTATTAAATGATTTATCCCAATGATCAAAATCCTCAATTCCGCTTATGCTATATTTTTTCAGAATCCATGAACTCTCTGCTGGTTTTTCCAGGTAGCCGGTAACAAAAACATTATTGGAAGAATTGACTGCAAGAGCCAGGTTTATCTGCCGCCCGGAGCTGGTGTACTGAAATATTGTCCAGATTTCATTGCCAGCCGAGCTCTGTTTTTGAATCCAGGGATTATTCTCGCCGCTCATGATGAAATTGTTGGTGGTGCCTGTAGAGT
>JBNLFC010000033.1:0-14213 GCA_050305335.1 Leptospirales bacterium | reverse complement strand
TTGATTGAAGGGGGTGACTGCGATGAAGTTTTTCCAGAAAAAGTGTAGGATTTAAAACCTTTGTAGTCCAGAATATAATTTTTGTAATATTTGCGGATGCGGGGGTTTGTACAGGTTGAACAGGGTCAGCAATACACCGTTGCGGTTGCTACCAAGAATTTGCTCTACGTAACATTTTCGCGTATATTCATGAACCACTGTTAAAGATATAATGGCTTTGTTGGAGGTATAAATAAGTTAGCTGGCATTTATCGTCACTTTGGTCCTCTGTCCGGGATGCGAGCTCAGAAAGTCCAGTTTTCCTGAACGCCAGAAATTGCCAGAACATCTGAGTTTTCCAACGGCATGAAGGTGTTCCGCTTTTTGGTCTTCGAGATAGGGGTAGTTTATATACAGACTTTTGTGCAGTAAAATCGAATGTATCCGTTTGAGACTCAAGTCTCAAAATGAGACAGATTTTTTTTTTTCTCAGCTGGTGAAGATTTTTGGAGTTTTCATGGGGCATATGCATGGCCTGACAACCTGGCTAAAGTAATCACCAGCTGTATCAGTTGCCTGTTCCGGGAAACTGAGAAGATTTACTTTGTACTTTATTTTATTAAAATATGCATATGAAAATACCGCATTTGGGTTAAGGTGTGCATCAATAATGTATCGTTTGTAAGTTTTAACCTTCCGGTGGCGTGTGGTTTTTGTTATTCCACTATTAAACCCCTTGATTTTTATTTTTTTTGAAATGATTTTTTTGAATATTGCAAGATGCAATGTTGCTTTTATGATGTGACATATTGTAGTTGAAAAAATACATATGTTATCTTTTTTTTGTCCGTTAGTTAGAATTAGTATTTTTTTTCGTATATTGTATTAAGTGCACCGTGTATTAGGTTAGTTGATACCCGGAGGTGGTTTAGTAGTACGTCCATTTTAAGTGGGTAATTGTTTCCGGTAACGACTCTGTCTCATCTTGAGACAATATGTCGATATTGAGAATATGATATTTCATTATGCGCAATAAATCAAAAGAGGATTGCGTTAAAATCGCATGAAGAAAAATCATTGAGCGACCGAAGCTAGATAAGCAACTTTTGTAAAGAGGGAGGATAGAATGAATCGAATCAATACAATTTTAATCGCGGATAATAACAGTATCTATCGAGAGGGAATTAAAAGTGTGATATCTCGTTTGAATCCTGCGATTCAAATTTTCGAAGCCACTTCTTATGCGGAAGTTGTGCAGCAGATGAATCGTGGGGTTGCTATCGATATATTAATGTTGGATCTTATGATTCCGGGAATTGAAGGGCCGGATATGATGAAAAGCATTCTGGAGAAAGGTTTGAATAAGGTAATTCTGCTATCAGGTATGGAAAATTATCATGCCGCCCAGAGATATCTTAAAGCGGGTGCCGTCGGGTTTCTTCCAAAATCTATTGCAGTCCCTGTTCTTGTCCAGGCGCTTCAATTGATACTGTCAGGAGGTAAATATATTCCGTTCGATCTTAGCATTAAGCCAGTTACCTCGCGAATCGGGTATGAAAATCGAGATGTTACCTCCTATATCCCGGGAAGACAGATGGATGTTTTAAAACTCATGTCTGATGGATATTCAAATCGAGAAATCGGAAAAATTCTTGGTATTTCGGAATATACGGTAAAATTCCACGCCGGGGCAATCTATCGTTCCCTGAAGGCTCACAGCCGTACGCGAGCCGTGGCAATTGCCAGAGAAATAGGTCTTTTACGGTGATTCTTTTTTGCTTCGATCCACATACAAAACACAAAATCAATATGTGGATCGATAGCCCTCAGTATAGTCCTGTTGTATACAGAACTAACCCCTTTTTTTTTGAAATACAGCCTTACCATTTTTTTTTTGTGGTGTCACCGGTCTCAACTTTTTGTCAAATAACGATAGAAGCTTTCTTCTGGATGGTTGTGTGCGGTGGTAGTATGAATGAGCAATGGTATTCGAGTTATGGAAATGGTGTTGTGGAAGACGTTGTCTGGCATGGGCAGAATGAGGGTTTTGACCCTCTTGTTAAATCGGCCATTTCAACGACTCCTGTTTTTCTCTTGTCCCATGATAGAGACTGTGGATTGTCTATTTTAAATGCTCTGAAAGGGACCGGGGTGACTCTCCATGAGAGTCCACTGGACCAATCGAGTAACCAGAAAAATAAAGGCCCCTCGGTGTGGTTTGTTACTTCGCTTGCTGCCGATGAAAAACTGCTGTCTACAGTTAAGCATATTAAAACAAACCATTTACGTTCTGAAATAATACTGATGACGGAGGACCATACTCCAGCCTTTTATTCAAAGTTGATGCGAATAGGTGTTTTCGAAGTAATACCTTTTAATGTTTCAAAAGAATTTATCCGGAAAACGGTTTTTGAAGCTATTCAGGGTGTTACGGACATTTCCTTTTGCGATGATAAGACTGACGTCGATCAGCGTGAGTTGCGCAGGAAAGTGGACTGGCTTCTATATAAAGATTCGCGACGAAACATTGAAGATTCGCTTTCAGGTAGAGAGGCTATAGAGCATTTGCGCAATTCGCTTTCCCAGGGAGCCGGCATTGGTTTGATACTTTCCTTGATAGATTTGCTGGAATCTCAATCTTCAAAAAGCGGAGAAAGTATAACCATCCCGGAATCCATTGTGCGATTGTTTCTGCAAAACGGGAATGTGGCACGTACTCATTTGCAAGGGCTGGAGCACCTTGTGAATATAATGTCCCGGGATTTTAAGCTGGAAATGGGTAGCACACCCGATATCATTGATATTTGCATCAGTGCAACTGAATCTCTGGAGAGCTTCTTTAAGAAAAAGAATCTTGCGATATTTCATCCGGACTTTGCCCGCAACGTGAAAATCAGCATCGACAAGGAGATGATCCAGCTGGCTATAGAGGAACTATTGATCAACGCGTATAAGTACGCTCATGTCGGTTCCAAAATCGATATTTACTTATCCTATCCAGATGGTTACCTCTGTATTGGAATCAAGAACCAGCTTGACTCCGATCTGAAAAAACTCCATATATCAGAGATTGAAGATAAGATCATCCAACCCTTTTATAGGCTGGCTCCACCGGTGGAAGATGTGATCCAGCATGAAAAATTTGGCCTTGGATTGGGTCTGACCGCAGTGAATCATATTGCAACCCGACACAACGGTCTTTTCTCTTTCTCACAGGTTGTGGATTACACTGAAAACAATGCGAAACAAGGCGTGCTGGTAAGAATGTTTTTGCCGATCCAATAGAGTGATACGGAAGTCCGTTTCCGGGAATGAGTACGTCATCCTCACTCTGTTTTTGGAATTAAAAAGCCGCATAAAATTATGCGGCTTTTTAAAAGAAGGAGGTGTGAAAACCTTTTATTCCGGTACGGCAAAGTTTGCAACTTTGACTACGGAGCGGTAATTGGTATCTTTTCTCGTAATGATAAACTGGACAGGGAATCTGCGCTTAAACTTGATCTGTGAGCGATCAACCATAGCAGTGAGAATAACCCTGTTTTTCCCAAGCTCGTTGGCCGGGACCGATATTTCCGAAGATCCGGCAATGCTCAGATCCTTCAGGGGGGCAGACGGATCCAACGATCGAACCTCAAGGTTGAAGACAGCCGGCGACTCGGTTATGTTGCCGATATCCAGTTTGTAATAGTTCATGACCTCATCTTTGCCCATATCTACGGCAGCCAGGTTCGGATCTGGAATTACCCAGAGGTGTATGGGAACACGTCTGATGGCCACGAAAGCGAAAATACTCAATACAACACTCATCAAGGTAATGTAGATGATAGGACGAGGGCGAAGAAAATGTGTTTTTTCATGCTCTTCCATATACCTCATAGATGAAAAGTGAACCAGAGTCTTTTTGTCGTATCTTTGCAATTCATGGGTACAGGCGTCGATACAGTGTCCGCAGTTGATGCAGGCAACCTGGAGGCCGTTTCGTATGTCAATACCGGTAGGACAAACCTGCACGCAAAGGTTGCAATTGGTGCAGTCACCCTGTTTCGCCGGATCTTCGTTTACCTCTGAGGATCCTCTGCGAGGTTCTCCTCTCACCTGATCATAACCGATTACGATTGAATCATGGTCCAGCATGACCGACTGAAATCTAGCATAAGGACAGAGAAAAACGCAATACTGTTCGCGAAAGATGGCAATATCAAAATAAAAAAGGAAGCCGATTGCAAGGAGGAAGAATGGCCAGACATTGTTGGAAAAAACAGCAGGGCCCTGCGTCAGGATATCAGAAACCATGCTTCGTATTGGAACAAAGTATCCGATAAAATGGAATACAATCACCATGGAGAGCAGGATCCAGACGGCATGAATATAAATTTTATGCCACAGTTTCTCAGAACGTTTCCCAAATCGTGATGGCAGCAACAGACGGCCAATCATATCATAAAATTCAACATACACTGTCTGAGGGCACGCCCATCCGCACCAGATGCGTCCGTATAGTGCTGTGAACAGGAAGAGCGACAGACCGATTGTTATTAAAGAAAACATCAGGAAGTAGAATTCCTGTGGCCATATGACAAAACCGGGAAAGTAGAACTTTCTGTGGGCGATGTCCAGTAGGAAAAAAGGCCTATCTCCCCAGGGAATCCAGGGAAGTGCAATGAAAAGTACCAGCAACAAATAGTTCACTATAGTGCGCCAGCGGATAATCTTACCGGTAATGTGCCTTGCAACGATCACGTTATTGCTCCTGCTCTTGAAATTGGATTTTTAAGATAATGACAGAGAGTCTGAACATGGGAAGTCCCGTTTTTTATGATGCAAAGTTGCCCTTCAGGGTCACATAAAAAGTTGTGACAATTCTCACCTCACACTTTTGATCGGGCTCATATAGATATGATCTGTATCATATGTTTCAAATCCCTTCAACCTGATAGAAACTCCTGAATTACCTTAACTCCCGAGCTCGGGTTCATGCCAGATTTTCGCTATGATATAGATCATATTCAAATCTGGAACCATTCTATCCAGGTTAATCATCTGCATGTTTGCACGGAAAGAAAAAAACTGCTTTCGAGGGAAATACCGAAAGGCAGTATGATTGGTTTCAGTAGCATTGGATGATTCTATTTATTATCGCTACTCGGAGTCCATTATAAAGAGTGGTAGTGTATCATTGAATTGCCTCGCCAGAGGTGGGTGGTGGAACATGGAGAAAGAAATTACAAGTGTTACAAATCGAATCGCTGCGATGTTTGTTGAGAAAATCTGGTCCTCCCTTCAGCGGGGAAGATTGGCTCCTGATACAGTCAATTCTCTCCTGGAAAGCATGGGATTCTTCTCAAAAAGTACAGAAGAAGAGCATTTAATAAAACTGAAGGCATCCGATTTGAAGGATATCCAACACTGACGCAAAGAGCAAAGGAAATAAACAAGATTCTCGGATTACACAATGCAACGATTGGATTAAGCTGCTGCATCCTCGTGCCCGCGGTATGATTCTGCCAGCTTCTATATTTCTCGAATTTTTTCGGAGCCGAGAACAATTCGATCGGCACGGTTGGATTCATCCACCCATTTGACAAGTTTGATCTTTCCGCGGTTGATCTCAATGCCGGTGATGCTTCCATCCAGATAGGAGCAGCAGCCTGTATTAAAATAGAAGCTTCTGTCCTCAGAAAAATCGTTGCCAAGGTCGGTTTTCAAGTATTCTAAATTGGCCCGGAGTCTGGCAGCTCTCTTTTGATTTTTTTTGACCTGACTGCTTTTGAGCATGGCAACGCCTTTTTCCATTCTATGGATAGAGCCGGGAGACATGAAAATGGGATGATGAGTGTGGCCGGTGATCAGAATTGTTCGAGTTGAGGAGTTATGATTTTTTTTGTTCACCCATTCGAAGAATACGCTTTCCAGCTCCTCCCGCAATGAATAGTTGTGAGCTGGCGTCTGGTACGGTCGCTTCAATAGCCAGAGGATTCCTTTCTGTACATATCGCATCCAGAAACGTCCAAACCAATAGAATTTGTCATTGAGCAGTGTGCCGTGGTGTCCGTGGGTCAATAATAGTTGTGCTTCGAGACTTCCCGATTCGTTTTGAAGCTGAATTCTCACGCTATCCGGTGTTTGCAAACCGGGAAAGAATTTGTTCATATGTAGTTTTAAATATTTGGGATTCCGCCAGACATTGTCATGATTCCCTGGCAAACGGGTGAAGCGTCCTGACCTGTAGAACTCGCTTTCCAGTCGGTAAGAGTGGGGGTAAGATTTTAATACAGCTCCGGGGGAAAATTCCCAGAGCTCTTCCACATCGCCCAGAAGAATCAGATGGAATCCTCTTTCCAGGTAGTAACCCAGAGCGGCATTATAGATTTTTTCGTTTCTCTGGAAGTAGTCGGAAATTCCCCTGGTACCTCTATGATGGTCAGAAAAAAAGATGAATCTGGCTTCCATCAGTCGGGCATCCAATACTAAAGAGTGGTGAAAGACCCTGGTCAACGACTCTTTGATTTTGCGACTATTGTTGAATAATTCCATAGCAATGCATATCTGCCTTCTTCACAGATCTGTATCTCCTCTTTATTACAGTCAGGTTGCAAACTGATTACAGGCAAATTCTACTCCACAAATGGCGCTCTGCAACCGGTAGCTATGTCGAGCGCAATGTCTGTGGCACAAACCGGAAAGCCTGCAGTTTCCCGGAACAGGCTATAAAATAAAAAAACAGGCTGGCGAGCAGAGACATTCGTCTACAATCCGAAAGGAAAGCTATCTATCAGTAATGTGGAAGGGTCGGAAGTGTCGATAATTTCCTTGATTTTTTTGTTTCGTAGTCAGTCTTTAGATCCAGCGTCTCAATCACCGGGAGGATGCAATGAGCTTTACCATGGATGCAGAGCAATATAGAACACTCACTATGGAAGCAGCCGACCTTTTCAATAAAAGGGACTATCCCGCGGCTCTTACCATATTTCGTAAGCTGGTAGTGAAAAATCCGGACAATTTCAAGCTCCATGAAACCATGGCCTACGCATATCTCCACATGAAAGACCTGGGCAATGCAGAAAAAGAGTATTCCATTGCCCTGAAGCTTGCCATCAAAGAGAATCCAGCCATTCGACCTCCCCGGACCTTTCAAGATCTGGTGAACGATGCTGGAGATCAAAAACAACTGGAAAAGGAGTATGTGCAGATCATGTCTGCACAACCGAGCCGTGAAGTATTGAATGGCTCACTCACGGCCGTAAATCTGGGTATAGTCTATATGGCCAGAGGCGAATATCGAAAGGCAGAAGAGCTGCTCACCCGCTATCGAGATCGCTTTGCCGCAGCCATCTCTTGAATCTAAGAGCGGATTGTTTTTGTAACCTCAGGAATTCATCCTTTCCAGATGAGTTTTTGCGGTGGCGTCCCGGGAAGATGCTTCAGGGAACATCGTCCCATTCTTCTCCATAGTGAATTTTAATCTCTTCACCAGGTTTGATTTTCTTTATGGCGAACAGAGAGTTTTCCTGAAATTCCGCATTGAATCTGGAAGAATGGTTCAGATATCTCAATTCATTCTGACCGTTGATTCCTATGTATTCGCCATTTTCCTGGAGAACCCACAGGACATATGTTCCGTCTCTCTTTACTGTAGGGCCTTCGTAGCGGCCGAGCAGTTCTCCTTTCAGGATTTCCCGTGATGCAAAACAGCCGAGTCCGTGGATGGAACTCGCTTTCACATGGATCTTTTCGCTGAGGGGAGCGTCGTATGTCTGCGGAACTGTACGCAAGGCGCTGTCTGCAGACCGGGGAGGCAATGTTGCATTATCAATCACAAAAACGTTTCTCCGTTTTGGTACTGTGAAGGCAAGTTCATTTTTTTTAAAACGTCTGAAAACCCATCCATGACTCCGGGCAGCTTCTTCAATTCGTACAGGGTGAGTGTAAAAATATGATTGCACGGCGGTCAGCATGACCCCTTTTTGAGCAGCATGAGCCGACCAATATTTGTTGTAGACGATGAGAGCTCCATTCGTGAGACGTTACGCGATGTTCTTCAAGATGAAGGGTATCAGGCGACCACCTTCGCCAATCCCACCGACTTTTTTCATGCCCTCCAGGCCTCCACTCCCTCTTTAATACTTCTTGATATCTGGTTGCCCGGCGCCAATGGCATCGAGATTCTGGGGACCATTAAGCAGGATTACCCGGAAGTTCCTGTAATTATGATGAGCGGTCATGCAGGTATAGAGACTGCGGTGCAGACCATTAAGCTGGGTGCCTTTGATTTTCTGGAAAAACCCGTGCAGTTGAATGCGCTTCTGGACAAAGTGCACCATGCTCTGAACATAGAGACCCGGGGGGGACCGGTCGGATATGTTTCTGATATGAGCCCTGAGATCATCCCCCGGGGAGCCGCCGGATTGCCGGGGGAGGCAATCTCTGTGGTCGGGTCGAAACAGCGAACCATTGGTAAAGATGTTGTTTTAAATGGTACGGGACTTCTGAGCGGAAGGGATACGGGAATGATCCTTACTCCTCTTCCCGAGGGCAGTGGCATTTTGTTTAGATCCCTCAATGGAGATACTATCCAGGGGCATATTACCTCTCTGGAGAATTTCCATTCCATTCTTTCCGGGGGAGGATTTGCTGCCAATTCCACGGTGCTTTCCAGCGGCAAGGCACGGATTCGCACGGTGGAGCACATACTGGCGGTGCTGCATATGTACGAGATCAGCAACCTCCTGATTCGCGTGGACGAAGAGATTCCCAACATTGATGGCTCTGCGCTGGATTTCATCAAACTTGTTGAAGAGGCCGGCGTGGTGGAACAATCGGCAGAGGCAAAGCGTATTGTGATTCAACAACGCATTGTGATCGGTGATGAAACGACGGATCAGAAGTATCTGGTTGCTGAGCCTTTCGACGGTTTTCAGATTGAAATGCGGATCAATTACCCCGAACCTATTGGAGAAGAAAGCTACAACTTCAGTTCCGTTGACAACTCTTTCAATAAAGAGATTGCACCGGCACGCTCTTTCAATACTCTTGAAAATATAGGAATGGCCCAGCAAATGGGAAAAGCGGGCAAAGGGTTGATTAATTCTCACATCATTCTGCACGGTGATAAGGTGATTAATACGGAATTGCGTTTTCCAGATGAGTTTGTGCGCCACAAGATACTCGATTTAATCGGTGACCTCTATCTCCTGGGCGCTCCGGTCCGGGGACGTTTTGTTGCAAATATGACCTCCCATGGATACAACCAGGCCCTTGCTCGCCGCATTTACGAGTCATTGCAATTGTCCGGTTAAAAACCCGGCACAACTTCTTAAGAAAGAGTGTAGAGTTCTTTCAAAAGGAGTTGATAGGCACCGGTAATCTCGCGACTGCGCTCTTCTCCCTCCCTGTTGCGATCCGGATGGTGTCGTTTCATAAGCTGGCGATAGCGGCTTTGCAGGGATTTTCGATCAGGAATTTCATGGGAGGTAAACTCGAGTATCAAAAGTGCCTCTTTTTGTGCAGCACTCAGCACTCTGGATTTTTCTTTACCGCTGGAGGTTTTCTTAAGAAGACCTGCGGCAACCGATTTTTCCAGGAGTATTGAAAAGGAGGAAATATAAAGTTCTTGTACGCTGACTATTTTTCGGTGGATAAGAGTGCGTATATGCTCAAAAAGGATTTTTCGAATGAGCGGATGATCCTCGATTTTTTTTTGTGTCAGGTAAATTTGCGAAGCGTAATCAATCATCTCTTTGAGAGGGAAAAGAGCCTGTAGATAATACTCAAAGGCGTCTTCTCTGTATCGACATCCCATGAGAGCATTTTCCATAAAATCCCGGTCCAGAGTATGGGATTGGATACGGCTGGCACTTACAGAAATGAAGAGCTCGCCCCAGTTCTGGCTTTCCGCTGCGGTTAAAAAATAACCTGCCTTCTGAAACAGCTTTCCAGTTTCGGGATATCCGTTGTCCGACAGAAGTGCCACCAGTTCGTGAACTGTCGCGTTGTCGTAATGCTCGCGAATATGATGGGGATGGGTGGGGTCTGTTCTTCTAGAATAAATATAACGATAATAATCTTCACGGCTCAACTCTATGAGTTCCAGCACAAATTCCAGTGGGATGCTCCAACGATCTTTCAGGGTGACGGATTGTATCTCCCTCAGAATCTCTTTGATGGCGCGATTTTTGCCTGTTGCTTTGCTCCTGGAGTTCATGGGTTTAATATTTACGGTGAATATGTCCGTTTTGTTGTAGAGGTGAAGATCCGATGCTCCATAGAGGTGAGCAGTTCCTCCAGCCCTTCCCTGAGGGTTGCTGATACGATAATGCTGCCCTCTTTTGCTTTGAGAAGATTTTTGTCTTCCTCCGGGACCAGGTCAATTTTATTGTAAACATGTATGATGGGAATGCGCATTAAGTCCATTTCGTTTAAGATATTCTCCACATCTGCTCGTTTCTGTTCTCGATTGGGATCCGCCGCATCGATGCAATGAATGAGAAGGTCTGAATCTTCCAGCTCTTCCAGGGTGGCCTGAAAGGCTCGCTTCAGCTCCGGTGGAAGGTCATGGATAAATCCAACTGTATCGGATAGAATGATTTCTCGCTCCTCGGGAAAACGGAGTCGACGGGTGGTGGGATCCAGCGTGGCAAAGAGTCGATTTTCTGCTGTCACCTCGGAGCGGGTAAGGGCATTGAGCAACGATGATTTCCCTGCATTGGTATAGCCTACTATGGAGATCACAGGAATGCCCTGGCGACTTCTCTGGCGGCGATTCAACTCTCGCCGATGGGTGAGGGATTTCAGCTCTTTTTCCAGGCGGCGAATCTTATCGTTCACTCGCCGTCGTCCTATCTCCAGTTTGGTTTCACCCGGTCCACGTCCTCCAATGCCGCCTGTTAGCCTGGACATATTGTCGTCGGTTTCCATGAGGCGACCTTTCAGATAGCGAAGTTGCGCAAGTTCTACCTGGAGTTTTCCATCGCGACTGGTGGCGTTGCGCGCAAAGATATCCAGAATCAACTGGGTACGGTCGATGATTTTCAACTCGGTGATGGAAGATAACCGAATTGCTTGAGCGGGTGCAAGTTCCATATCGAAAATCAGGATATCAGCTCTTGTCTGTACACCCTCAATAGCCAGATCCATGGCCTTACCCGATCCGATTATGGTGACCGGGTCCACGCTATTGCGCTTCTGTATCACAGCTTTGACGCATTCCACGCCTGCCGTCCTGCAAAGTTCTTTCAGCTCGTTCATGGAGTCATCGGGAGATCTTCGCTTTCGCATGGCAGGAGTGTAGACTCCTACCAGTATGGCTCTGGGGCGCTGGATTCCTTTTTTAAGTTGATCTTCTTCTTTACGAAACCGTTCCTCCAGGTCGCGAATCACATCCCGAAAATTATCTGCGATCTGACCGGGGTAGACAGGGGCCTCTACAACATATCCGGGATCGCTTCCGGGCATAACATGGGCAGAGTAGAAAAGAGCTGGAAATCCATATTGATCCAGGGTGATGGCCGTGATGTAGTCCAGGCGGAGCAGTGTCAGGTCATGTAGATCCTCTTCGCTCAATGGCTCGCCGTAAAGGTGGGTGTGGATCAACCTTACTCCCCGGAGTCGTGCGGAGCGCGAACGAGCCAGGTCGGGGATGTGGATGCGAGCAGCGTCTCCCACAACGGCATGCACCACGCGACCGGAACGATCCACCAATACGCCGATTTGACGACCCAGTTCCACGGTCAGAGCGGTCAGGGATCTTGCCAGTTCTTGATCCACCACGCCACCGCCGCTTACCTTGCGATCCAGCAGGCGGTCCAGTTGCTTGCGTTGAGCGGTCTTTAAGTCTTCTATATTACCTGTAACTTTTCTGATATGTTCCTCCTGAAATCTGGAGAGCGCCTTTCACTTTTACCGACCATCACTTATTTTTATACTTTGCGATTATGGCAAAGGCCTTTGCAATTTCCACATATTTCAAGCGCGACAGGTCCTCCACAGTCATGATCCCGAAAGCTTCTTCCAGGATTTTGCTGTGTCTGGGACTCAGGCCTTCCAGCGCATGGACCGGACTCTGCAGTATCTGCTCCACGGATTTTCCCTTGAACTCCCCTGTTAAGAATTGATCAAAGGTAAATCCATTTCCATTGTTTGTGCTCTGCCCCATGGCAAACTCCTTTCGCATATCGATCCAATCTTGCATGGATCGGGGCGTCTTGCTTTTTTTTATCTGCGGAATTTTTAACTCCCCGGAAAATTCAGCCATCTGATCTGGTTGGGAAAGAGAGGCCATTTCCAGCAGAATCTGTTCATCATTGTTAATACTTAAGTGATTTCGTGTTTTTCTTATTCTGTAAAACCAGACAAGTGGTACCAGTCCAAGTAATAACTCCACGGCGACCAGGGCAATGGAGAGTAATGCAACGGGAGCTTGCTCTTCTCCCGGTAAAAGAAGCGGATAGCCCTTCAGAGAGTCTGATTCTTTACCCTGAAATTCAGGTTTCGCTTGCATCCAGTACTGAAGGTTTTCCTCCGCTTCCTGATTGTAGAGTTTTTTTGCCAGCGCCATTTTTGCTGGATCATCGTATAACTCCAATCTCACCCGTGAGGATGTGAGCTGATCATTGTATTGCCGTGGAATGATAGGATTTGCCATTTCAATTGTGTGGCCTTCCTGAGATTCTTCCAGGGCTTCGCGGATTCTCAGGGCCATTCGCTCTCCTCTAAGCCGAACCAGATGGTAAGAGCGTTGCAGAGAAGTTCCAGGAACTCCCATGGGAATGACCAGAATGGAGGATGCATGGGACAATGGCAGATGCTCTTGGATGAACTCTGAAAGGTCTTTATTCCTTTCCGGGGACTCTTCTATCGCATGGGGCTCATAAAGAATTTCAATGGCAAAAGGAGGATCCGTATCAGCATTTGTGGTGCCGGGAAGAACAGATGCCAGTAGAATCAGGCAGATCGGAAGCAGAGAGAAGGTGATCGAAACAATCCGGAGATCCGTTTTCAGACGTGCTTCTGGAATAGTGCTCCCTGAGCGTTTCTCTTGATTTGCCGGAATACCAATCATATGGCAGAGGGATATTTTTTCACCACCGGAGTGCAGATACAACCGATATTTTACCATAAGAGGTTCATTCTCTTCCCACGACCGCGGGGTTGGAAAACACCATGCAGAACATTGACTACTCCAGGCGCATTAAAAACTCTTCGCATGTTCAATCTCATGGGGAGAATCCGCGAGCTACTCACTCTCCCCTTCAGGCAGGGCGCCCTGATTCTGGCAGGGGGGAAACTCAGGAGCAGCTGGATCTGCAGCGTCATAATCGCACCCGGGTCTTTCTTCTCTCCGGTTTTATGGTCGTTTTTTTTCTGGGTACTGTGGCTGGCTTTCAGATTCATCGCTGGCAACACATTGAGGATAGTATTGTAAAGTATCCCGATGAAAAACTTTCCACCGAGAAAAAAGATGGAAATGCTTCGCCGGAGGCCATGGCTTCGGCCGATCTGAGCGATGATGATCTTTCATCCCGGGAGCAGAGCTTTGCCAATAGAGGTGACAGCGAGCCGGGCAACGGTGTGCAGGAGCAGACCGGAATCTTCATGATTAAAATTGGTAATCTACCTGCTGCCACCGCTGAGAAGTTGAGTTCCCGCCTGAATAATCTGGACTCCATTGCCCAGCTGAAACCTCTTAAGTGTCCTGATTTTGAGGAGGATGTGCCGGGTCGATATCTCAGTTTTCGCACGCCTTCCGAAAAGGATCCCCGCAAACAGAATGTTGTGGTAGGCTGTTTTGCAGACGAGGAGAGTGTGCGAGAAGTTCTATCTCAAATTCGCTCTTCCGGTGTACCCGGGAGTGCGAAGGCCCGTATTTACCAGGCGCAGTAGAGGTTGTTGCAACAGGAGAACGATGGACAATCCAGCGGCCATCCATCAGTTGCGCGCCAGCATACCACATGCACCTTTGATGTCTTTACCGGAGGAGCCACGGTTGAAGAC
Organism: Leptospirales bacterium; assembly: GCA_050305335.1. Taxonomy (GTDB): domain Bacteria; phylum Spirochaetota; class Leptospiria; order Leptospirales; family Leptonemataceae; genus JBNLFC01. Next base: position 245 of record JBNLFC010000033.1, on the reverse strand, counting down.
CTTTACTCCGGCATCGTAGAGCATCTCCTGGAAATCCACAATTTCGTCATCATTGGGAGCTCTCCAGCCATGGAACGTTGTGTTGAGTGGAATCAAGTTTACGCGAGCATGCAGCGGCAGGGCAATGTCAATCAACCGACGACCGTCTTCGTGACTTAAGTTTATCCCTGGAATCATCACATACTCCAGAGTAATGGAACGTCCACCTTTGCGAGCAAACTGTCGTAGCACTGACAGGAGACGAG
>JBNLFC010000032.1:0-14537 GCA_050305335.1 Leptospirales bacterium | reverse complement strand
CCTTTGTGACCGCCGCCGTTTTTTGAGCGTATTTCACCGAACGGCAGCTCAATTTCATCGTGAATTACAATTACCTGACGGAGTAAAATTTGATTTTTCTTCATTATGGCGGAAAGAGTTTCTCCGGATCGATTCATATACTGCATGGGCCTGACCAGCATGGTATCCACACTGTGGCTTGAAAGAGGAATGGTAGCCATTGTCACCTCACCTCCCGAATCTTTCCTGGAGGAAGCAGAGATTGAAAAACGACTCAGCAGGTGATCGAGAACAAGAAAACCTGCGTTATGGCGATTGAATTGATACTTGCCGCCGGGATTTCCCAGCCCCACAATTAGAACAGTCACGTTATACCCTGGCTATTATAGCTGCCCTTCAGTTTTCATTTTCATACGAATCTTCATATGCCAGGATTGCTGTTCCGCTTGAATCATGCTTTCATCGAGAGTCGCACGATCCAGCTTCCGGCCATTCACCAGATGCTCATCCACAATTTTCTGAACCTCTTCCATTTTTACTCCCGTGTACCAGACCCCTTCGGGGTAGACCACCACATTGGGTCCATAGTTGCAAACGCCGATGCATCCACAACCGGAGATTAAGACATCTTTTTCCAGGTTCGCTCTGTAGATCGCGGCTTTAAACGCGGTCAACAGATCACCCCCTCCTTTTTCGGAACAATCGGGAATCCCCTGAGGCTTCTGGGCCGTACATACAAAGAGATGCTTTTTTACCACGCTCATTTGACATGTATCCTCCTTAGAACTCACCATTTTGACCTGAGTTCTAAGGCAAGGGAATTTCAAGATGGAATGAATACAACTCTATTTCTTTGAAAAAAATGGTAGTGCAAACGCAATTCCCATGGGAAGCCTGAGCGAAAAGTAAAGGCTCCATCCGCAACAAATCTGAACTTTATAGCGCCTACCGCATAATTCCGCGTGACGTTTTATTTCCCGACACCACAGGTTCAGAAATTTCATCGCATTCGATCTCTTTTCTATTCTTGATGTTCGATTGGTTCTTCTGATTCATATCGTCATCGAGAAGCATGAAGTCGCCTTTGCGAGTGCGATGCCAGTAACGGCTATGAATCACAATATCACCTAAGGTTACAAGCCGAAGACTGAAAACAAATTTAATTGCTTTATATAAAAAGTCCAATGCAGCGTACAGCGGCGTCAAAGGCAGCCGGACAAGCAATGGTGTGAACCATCTCAGGACAGGCCACACAGATGCCGCGGGAAATAGATGCACCATATTCTTGAAGAGTCGCTGATGCGGCAAACGACTCATAGAGTTTTTATAATACGTAGGACTGAAATTGTCAAACCCCTCGTCTATCCACCCCAGCTCCACTGCCCGCTTCCCGAGGGGTGTACGGGGGTAGGGCTGAAACAGGGTAAATATCGCCATATCCGCACGAAGTTGGGCATTGAAGCGAAGCGTTTCCATCGCCTCCCGGGGCGTTTCTTCGGGTATGCCCACAATATTGTATGTATAAACCTTGATGCCCTTTTCCTTGAGCCAGTGGGCCGCATTGCGCATTTGTTCCAGGGACATTCTGCGGCCCAATAAATCCTTACGGATTCTGTCGTTTGCAGATTCCACACCAAAATGAACCACTCTAGCGCCAGCGCGAGCCAGTTCTTCGGCAGTGCCGGGAGTCATTCGATCTGCTCTCACATTGCATGCAAAGGGCAGGCCAACCTCTTTTGAATAGAGCCGGGCAAATTCCTTCAAGTAGGTTTCGTTTTCGGCAAAAAGATCATCTCGAAAAAGTATATGTTTGGCCCATGGGTCCTCTCTATGTCCAATGCACTCTTCTATTACATTGCCAACGCTTCTCCGTCTTGAGTATCTACCCGTGCCTCTGTACAGCTCTTGGTACAAAGCATTGTAACAAAAGGTGCAACGATGAGGGCAACCGCGCGATGTAATCACCGACCGAGCGGAAACATACCTGTATTGAGGATAGACATTAAGAATTGACCGGTCAGGAAAAGGAATGGAGTCGAGATCCTGACAGAGCGGTCTGGGAGCATTTGCAATGACTCCGCCCGGTGTCTTCACATGCAGATTGGAAATAGACGAGATATCATCGCCCCTGTCCAGAGCTCTGGCGAGATCGAGCATTGCATGTTCTCCCTCCCCTATGCATATAGTGTCCACACCCTGTTCATTAATAAACTCAGGAAAGAATGTTGGATGAGGACCGCCCCAGAGAGATAGAAAGTCAAAACGCTTTTTCAAACGATGATTGATAGAGAGAAAAAAATCCTGACTTCCCGTTATTACCGAGTAACCGACCACCTGAGGAGCAAGATTGAAAATGCGCTCTTCCCATTTCCCATCAAGTTCCACATCTACAAAGTGGACTTCATGACCGGCTTCTTTCAAACTAGCCGACAGATACATGATGCCCAATGGATCCTGGTAGAACATTCGATGAATGAATACAATTCTCATAGCAAATCAGCAACGCTTTGGCAAGCCGCTGCCATCTGTGATAATTTTATGTACCGAAAAGGCCTGAAACAGAAGAAACAGCAGCGATTCGCACACAGACAATGACAGGACCGGTATTTTGTACGTTATTTATTCAAATTTGTGCAAATGAAATAAGAGTCGATCTCAAACCGGACTCTTGATGGAATTTCAACAGATCAAACCACAATTTCAGATATGTGTAAAGAAAAAAATTTCAAAATTGCGATGAGATACTTGATAAAAGGGGTCAAAGTCGAAATCAACTATCACGCACACATAATTTCTCACTCTCTACATATTATTATAGCCGTTTGTGCAGGAGTATTACTACGATCAGTGTGGACTTGCTCTTGCAAGCATTGCGGAAACAGAAAATTGCAGCACAATTCTGTCTGCAAGGATTCACAGATCGGCAATATATTGTTGTCGATGCGCTACAAGTGTAGTTTCTTTTTTTAACCACCTGTCACACGGGAGAGTATAGATGAAAAATGATCACATTCGCCTTCTGTATCTACTCGCACTCCCGTCTTTGATACTGGCCCAGTGTACAAAATCCATTCCGGAAAACCAACAAATTCATGAGGGAAATCCGATCCCTGTCATGCAATTTCAAGCAGATACTGGAGAGACCATCAAGAGCACATCATTCCAGAATCAATGGACGATTCTCTACTTTTATCCGAAAGATGATAGCCCTGGTTGCACAACACAGGCAAAAACCTTTTCCTCTTTGATGTTTCAATATAGGGCTGCTAACGCAATGATCTATGGAATCAATACAGATTCTCTGGAAAGCCACCGGGCATTTAAAAAAAAGCACAATCTGGCGGTCACACTACTGACAGACCCTGAGGGAACAACCGCACTACGTTTCGGTATTCGAATCGTGGCGGGCATGTGCGCCCGCGATAGTGTGCTGATCAATCCCACGGGCAAAGTCGAAAAAATCTATCGTGGTGTTGACCCGGCCGGGAATCCTGTGGAAATTCTGGATTACATTGAACGGAAAACATCCTCCTGAGTTCTAGCTCCTGACAACTCCATTCAGACGGGTTCACATTCATCCCAAAAGTGGGAAATCTATTGACCCCATTGCCGCATATAATGCCCTTGCAACAGGATGGAGGATCATATGCGAAGTGATATCATCAAAAAGGGTGTTGAAAGAGTTCCCCACCGCAGTCTTCTGCGGGCCACTGGATTGACCGATTCCGACTTCGACAAACCCTTCATTGCTGTGGCCAACAGCAAAATAGATATTATCCCCGGCCATTTTTTTCTCCATGAATATGGTGAAATTGTAAAAGATGAAATTCGCAAGGCCGGCGGGATTCCCTTCGAATTTCATACCATCGGCGTGGATGATGGGATTGCCATGGGGCACAACGGCATGCTCTATAGCCTTCCCAGTCGCGAACTTATAGCCGATTCCATTGAAACTATGATGAACGCCCACATGCTGGATGCCATGATCTGCATTCCCAACTGTGACAAAATTGTCCCTGGCATGATCATGGGGGCATTACGGGTCAACGTTCCTACCGTCTTCGTTTCCGGAGGCCCCATGGCAGCGGGCAAATCAAAAGATGGCAAAGCTATCGACCTGACCACAGCTTTTGAATCCATCGGCAAAAAGAATCTTGGCCAGATCAGTGACGAAGAGTTATACGATATTGAATGCCACGCCTGCCCCGGGGCGGGGAGTTGCAGCGGAATGTATACAGCCAATTCCATGAACACTCTCTCCGAAGCTCTGGGAATTGCTCTTCCCGGTAACGGAACAATTCTGGCCAGAACACCTGCAAGGGAAAAACTGCTACGCAAAGCCGCACGGCGCATCACGGAAATCGCTCTCAACGAGGCAGAGACTGAGAAATTTCGATTTCGCAACATCATCACCGAGAAAGCTGTCCACAACGCCTTTGTTGTGGACATGGCCATGGGAGGATCTTCCAATACCATCCTGCATATGCTGGCCATTGCGAAAGAAGCAGACGTAGAATTCGACCTGAAAAAAATCAATGAGCTAAGTGCAAAAGTGACTCATATCGCCAAACTCTCACCGTCACTTTCGACTGTTCACATGGAAGACATTGAAACAGCGGGTGGTGTGAGCGCTGTAATGAATGAAGTTTCAAAGATCAAAGATATTCTCCATTCGGATGCCCTTACCATCACCGGTGAAACCATCGGGGAACGCATTGCTTCCAGCACCATCAAGGACTCAAACATTATTCGCCATATAGAAAACCCCTACTCATCATCGGGAGGACTCCGTATTCTCTACGGAAACATCGCCAGAGACGGCGCGGTTGTAAAAACTGCAGGCATTGAAGCTTCGATGCGGAAGTTTAAAGGAAAAGCGATTTGCTTCAACTCCCAGCAAGAAGCCATTGCCGGGATCAGCGGAGGACGGGTTAAAAAGGGGGATGTGGTTGTGATTCGCTACGAAGGCCCAAAAGGGGGACCAGGTATGCAGGAAATGCTCTCACCTACCAGCCTGATCATGGGAATGGGATTGGGAAGCGATGTAGCTCTGATTACCGATGGCCGCTTCTCCGGTGCCACAAGAGGTGCCTCCATTGGCCATGTTTCACCTGAAGCCGCAGAAGGAGGAGAGATTGCACTTTTGCAGGATGGCGACGAAATCGAGCTGGATGTGGATGCAGGGAGCTTGAATGCCCTGATTGATGATGCCACCTGGCAAAAAAGAAGAAGAGAACATGTTCCTGTGAAAAAGAAAATCGCGTCTCGATGGTTACGTAGATACGCCCATCTGGTTACCAATGCTGCCAGCGGTGGAGTGCTTCGTTCGGATTTCTAGTACCAAACCATGTCCCGGAACAAACACCCCGGTTCTGTGAACAGACCTGCCAAAAATAGCTTACAGATAGCTATTCCGAAAAAGGTTTAAAAAGCAGATCAAATATAAACCAGCACCAGGACAATTCCAACGCTGATGACCAGAACCACGGAATGAACACCGATTAATATATAGGCAAGTTTCCTGGCTGACATACTACACCTCCCACTTAAAAAGCACTTCGTGTTGAATGATATTGCTCTGAACAACCGCCAGGCTGGCAACTCTTATTCTGAGCTTTCAGCTATGAGCAGTCAGCGACCGGGGGACGCGCCCTCCATCAGATGGAAATTTCCCTGGAATATAGACTCTGAACGCTGATGGCTATGTGCTGATAGCGCTCACACCCGATCTCCCAGAAAGCCAGTGAGCTTTCGGTCTATTGAGGAGATATGCTTGACAAACCAGTTTCCGATCTCCATTTCCAGCATTTCGGCCAGAGACCCGGTAGAAATGCTTTTCTCTTTAATCTGTTTATCCAGATCGCTCAATCTCTGACGGAAAGTGGCATGCTGGTCAAGATGCTCGTCCGTTTCTGGATAACTGAACTTTCGCATAAACGATTCTTCCAGTCCAAAATGTTCGACTGCATAGTGTTTTAAAAAATCCAGAAATTTCAGAACTTCTCTATCATTTCGTGACACGGCGTTGATCAAATTATTCAATCGATCAAAGAGCTCACGGTGCTGATCGTCAATTTGATCGACGTTAGTCTTTAGATCATCTGTGAGTTTGAAAAGCTTCATTTTAAAACCTCAGATTTTTCTGGACTCGGCCCCACACTGTATTGCACGGCGCCCGGATAGGATGGACCCGATTGGCCCTTTTTACAATCATTTTCTACAGAAAAACTCTCATAAAACCAGAAACATCCAGACATCGCTTTTTTCCATTGACTCTATATCTTTAAAGATGCTAAAGATCATTCCGGTCTTCAAAGAGTTTGCCCTGATCCGGAATACAACTGGATGGAAGAGAAATTCCAGGGGATACTCTCGGAATGACGGTAAAAAGGTAGACGGAATAAAAATCGGTCGCTTTTTTCATAAAATCTCCCGGGAGGAGCGGAAATAAATTCTGTAACCCGATCGTAGAATGACAATCCTATCCATTACAATGACAAAGATGGGGTAGATTCATTCATATAACAGACTGTTGTTCAACAGCTGTTAGTCCCCTTAAATTCTGTAAACAACGGAGAAGCAAACATGGTTGAGCAATTAACGAAAGAGTCTTTTATCGAAAAGATATTCGACTACGAAAACAATACTGAATGGAACTACAATGGCAAAGTCCCGGCCATCATTGATTTTTATGCCGATTGGTGTGGTCCCTGCAAAATGGTGGAACCGATCATGGAAGAGCTTGCCGGTCAATTTGCCGGGCAGGTTGAGTTCTACAGAATTGATACGGACGCAGAACAAGAGCTGGCTCAGGTATTTGGCATTCAAAGTATTCCTTCTCTGTTATTTGTGCCAATGAGCGAAAAGCCACAGATGGCTGTTGGAGCGCTTCCCAAAGCATCTATGGTAAAAGCGATATCGGAAGTTCTCAAAGTAGGAGAATGAAGGGCGACCATCCCCTCCCCCTGGTTCCTGCGATCCCAGAAAAGGTGAGTTTTCCCGATTTCTCCTGGACCGGAGACTCGCCTTTTCTATGAAATCCAGTCTTAACTCCCTTTCTAAGTTCATTGACGTATTGTCCGAACATCAATAACTTTGATTTGTGGAAGGGTAAATATGGAACTCAAAAGCCTGATTCTAACGTCCTGTGTTCTTTTCATTTTTGCAGCCAGTTCCTGCCAGACGTCCATGGCCGACAAAAATGCGGCAAAGGAGTATCTTAATCTGGGAAATCAGAATTTTAACCGGAAAAAATACGATGCCGCCGTTGAAGCGTTCCATCACGCCATTCAGCTGAACGAGGAAGATGACCAAGCCTATTACTCCAGAGGCTACACATATTACTTTCTCTATCACTACCAGAAAGCAAAGGACGACTTCGATACGGTCATTCGACTGACTCCTGAAAATGGAAAAGCATATTATTATCGAGCCCTCTGCAACATTGAACTGAACAATGAGAAAGATATAATCAGTGATTTTCAGAAAGCTGAAAAATACACAAGAGAGCAAAGCGATGAGATTTCAAAAAGCATTCATGACACGACGTTAAAAAGTCTGAAAAAATCTAAAATCGATTTACTCCCCTGAAGCAGGCAATGCACTCCAGACAACCCGATGGTCAGAAATTTATACGTGTTTGATATTCGGCAGGTCTATTCCAACCAGGTTTAACAGCCAGTCTGCCCCTTTCCATATGTAAAAACAGGCAATCACAATAACGGCAATGGAGAAAACCATCTTCACCAGACGCTCGGGGAGATATTTAGATATATAGGGGCCGATCTGACCACCGATAATCACGCCGGTTCCTGTGAAAAACCAGAGATCCCACATAATCAATCCTGCATGGAGATTGAGAATGGTGATTACCCAATCAGCCGTAGCTTCCACGAGAATAGCTGTGGCATTGGCCTTTTTTGTCTTTAGTTTCAAACTTTTTTCCAGCAATGGTTGCTGCATTTCGCAAATTCCAGTTCCGGTGGTCGCGGAAAAAAAACCTCCCAGCGGAGGAACCCACATATATCCGTAGACATCTTCTACAGGTATGGTATCACGATTTCCAAAAGATTTCTGGATGGCACCCATAAGCTGCATGGAAGCAAGACCGAAAAGAATAAATCCCAGAATAAATTTTAAAAGATTACCATTTATTATAATCAGAGCATGATTTCCCACCACTACTCCCGGGATGGTGAGCATGATCATAATGAATCCCACAGAAAGGTCGGTCTGCCTGTAAAAAATATAGCGCAGAGCGCCGCTGGTCATACCCACAGTCTCCGTAGCAATACCTGTAGCCACGGCACGCTGGATGGGAATGCTTAAAAAGAGGTTGTAGATGGGTTGAAAAAGCACCCCACCCGAGAAACCGGACGAATTGGCCAGAATAGCAATGACCACGGAAATAGGGAACATGTACCAGTACTGGAGGCTCAAATCTATACCCAGAGCGTGAACAACCACTACAGATCCTCCCCCTGTTCCTCCGCCTCGTTGGACTGAGGCTGGATTTCATTGACTTCAAATACTTTATAAAGCCTGATAAAAGCCTGCAGTGCGGAGAGATCAATCAACATATCTTTTAATATACCGTTCATATCATCTCCGGTTTTGATCAGATTGCGCAGCTCATTGGCGCTCAGCCTTTTGTTTGCAAGAGCTGCCATCAACTGGTCTCTTTGCAGGGTTCCCGAAATACGATTGCTGACAATGGTAATACGTTCTTTCAACCGTTCTACTTCGGAACGAATTTGCAAAATCAGGTCCTGAAGATTCACACTCATCTCGTTGATGAGCATGCCCACCTGACCAATCTCATCTTCAGATTTCACCGGGACTGATGCACTCAAATCGCCCTCGGCTATACGTTTGGTGGCACTGACCATACTTTCCATGGGAGCCACGATATCTTTGGCAAAAAGATAGAACGCACCTACGATACACAAACTGACGACCATCAACATCAAAATCATCCTGATCTGAAGGTCATCGAGGGGATTGAAAAGTATATCTCTGTTCAGATTCGACTGCACCTCGGCGGATTTATCGGCAGGGAGCGAACGATTCAGCTCAGAATCCAGCGCAGCCACAAAACTATCCCTGAAAGCGGGACTGCCCAGCTCTAAAATAATCTCCGCACTCACTGAAATTGAGACAACTGCAATGAGAATAAAATAAAGAAGAAGCTTCTTCTTCAAGCGGGACATATTTCTGGAACTCAGTAGCATGAATACCTCGCCATCTGTTTGCAGTGGTTCTCCATTACACGTCAGGCCGCCTGCACGGCATTCCACAATTCTCTGCCTGCGCCGGTGAAGCTACCAAAAAGTGATCTCAAAAAACGACATCCTTGCTGGTTTTTGTAAAATTAGACCCGAATCTGTTTGATTGCCTGCTGGATGCTCTGCAATTCCTCCGCAAGTCGAGAAACATTGTTGTTAGCTTCCGTGGAGATATCCAGCAAAGAATGGGCCATCTGGGTCATGGAACTCATATTTTCCAGCAGTTCTTTTATACCGCCACTCTGATGGTCAACCGATTGGGCAATCTCATGCACTGTGGTGGATATCTTTTCCAGAGACTGAATGCCCAGTTGGGCCGGTTGCCGGTTTTCCAGCGCCTTGCCCTTGTTAACACCCGAATAATGCTCTGCCTGAGTGACCAGCTCATGAATCTTCTGATAGGTCTCCTCCATTGCCCGTATTTGCTGAACCGCCAGCAATGTTTCCGTTCGGTTTTTCAATACAATATCCGCAATATCTTTAATTTGACCGGCTGTGTTATCCGAAAGTTTGGAAATCTCTTCCGCAACCACGGCAAACCCTCGACCATGGTCTCCAGCCCTTGCTGCCTCAATGCTTGCGTTCAAAGATAGCAGAGCAACCTGATCGGAAATTCCTTCAATCACTTCCACGATGTTTTCAATTTCTCCAGAAGAACTATTGATCAGCTCAATTTCCTCGGCCACGGAATGAACCATGTCCCTGCCGGATTTGACCTCACGAAGAGTGGTCACCAGCGCATCATTCACAATGGTCGCATTTTCATGAACTTTTAAAATAAACGCCATTAAATCATGAATCATGGGCACCGTATCGATAACAATGCGCTCCTGCTCGCTGGTCTTATGGTTGATGACTTCCAGGGAAGCGGCAAACTCCTCATTGGTAGTCTGACTTCTTTCGAGAAAAATGGAGCCCTGTTCTCCCAGCTCCTTGATCTGTGCGGTCATAGTTTCCAGATACTTTACCACATCACTCAGGTGGATACAATGGGTGTTCACATGCTTCATCGTATCGTAGAGAGTCTCCACATAACGATCAATGGATGAGAATACCGGCGCCACAGCAGCATCGCCAGCGTTGCCCAGGCGCAGGGTCAGATCTCCCTTGTGTTCGCCATATATCAGGAATCGTTCGGAGAATTGTTGAAAAGCCACCAGAAGACGGCGCGTATATACAATACCCCCCAGAATCCATAGCAAAAATGATGCAAAGACCAGAGCGATATAGACTGACTCTTTTATTAAAAAGAATCTCCAGTAGCCGGTGCCTAAATAGTATTGATAGAGCCCGACAGGCTTTCCGTTCTCGTCCAGCGATGGTATTATGACTTCGGTAAACCCGTTGCGATAGAAGCGATAGGCAAAGCGCCCGGTTTCAAGAGAGGCTCGAATGGGTGGTGTGAATTCAGCGGAATATCCAATCTTTGCAAGACCGCTATTGTCGAACAGAGTCTTCAGCCTGCCGTTTTCATCTATGGAGTAAATGACCGCCCTTTGAATCCAGGGTTTGCTGTCGGTTTGCGCGGCAATGCTTTTTCGCAGCTTCGCATATTCCGGAAGTTCCGGATCTACTTCGCTTTTAAATAGACCAAAATAGGCAGCTGGCACGTAAGGATTTTCAAGACCTGGCGAAAGGTCTCCCAGAAAATCTTTTCTAAAAAAAAGCGCTACTGCCACCAGAAACGGTATCAACAAGAGTGCTGTGCCAGGCCAGTAGCCCCTTCGTATCTGTTTACGCATGGTTACGACCCATTCCTGATCATTATCGACGTTATCGCGACAAAAATTTCTCCTCAGACCAAAAAAGGCCGACTGGACTGCGGGAAAAACATGCCTCAAATTAGAAAAAGTACAACAACAGAATCAAGCTGATATTACTGCGCGTCGATATTACGGCGAATTGTTAAAAACCCGGCTGGATTCCCCAGGGCGAAAGGTTCACAGCTGTCCGCTACTCGGTGGCGCCAGCCTTTGCCAGCAAATCAACCACTGCCAGATGATTCCCCTTCTTTGCAGCCTGGAGCGCTGTTAGACCGCCCACGGTATGCTTTGAGTAGTCGGCCCCTCTTTCCAGAAGCATCCGAACTACATCGGTATGCCCACCGAAGGAAGCAGCAATCAAAGGGGTCAGGCCATCCTGATTCGCAATGTCAACGGTGGCACCGTTGTTCAAAAGCCAGAGAACCGTACCGCGGTGGCCTCTCATAGCCGCAAAGGCAAGAGGAGACATTCCATCGGTATCTTTGAAATTCACTTTGCCACCCAGACTGGCCAGCTTTCGCACAAGATCCGTATTCCCTTTATTGGCCGATTCCATTAGATGGCGATCCACATCGGCTCCTGATTTAATGAGCAGCGTCGCGATATCATTATGCCCTTTTACCACAGCAGCCAGCAGAGGCGTTAGACCGTTTCGAGCGCGCTTGTTCACCATGGCATTTTTTTGAACCAGAAGCTTCACAATTTCATAGTGGCCTTCCGTGCTTGCAATGAGCAGCGGTGTCACTCCGTCGGTATTCTGAACATTCACATCGGCATTGTGGTTCAGAAGAAATTTGATCCCACGCAGGTCTCCTGTTCGTGCATAGACACTCAATGCAGATCCCATGGAGGCTCCATGGTTGATCAAGAAATCCGCCATATCCAGTTGATTCTTTCGCATGGCCATGGACAAAGCGGAATCGCCGGTTTTTGTGACCACATTGATATCTGCTTTTCGCCGAATCATCTCTCTGGCCAGATCAGTAGCCCCGTTTTCAATGGCAAAAATGAGAGGTGTGCGGTTCATCTGGTCTACGGTGTCGACTCTCGCATTCCGCTGCAACAACTGCATGGCCAGATCCAGATGACGCATTTTGATGGCAAATGTAAGAGGTGTCCACCCATACTGATTCTGAACGTTTACCTCTACACCGGACTGAAGAAGCTTATATGCGATAGGCTCGAACCCAAGCTCAAGTGCATACATGAGTGGCGTGTTTCCGTCCGCATTTTTAACATTGAGATCGGCCCCTTTTTCCATTAGCTTTTCTGCTAATTCCAGCCTTCGGTTTTTGACAGCATGCATGAGGGGAGTTTCTCCAAAGTTATCCGCAACATTTACAAACGCCCCTTTCTCAATCAAAAAGAGGACCAGATCCTGGTGACCTCCGGCTGCTGCGTAAATGAGAGGTGTCCATCCCAGTTTATTGCGACCGTTGAGGCTTGCACCCTTCTGGATTAACACTTCCGCAATCGCTTTCCGGTTTTGATTTGCGGCAAGCATTAGAGGGGTTAGCTCGTTCTCTCCCTGAACATTGGGATCCACACGGCCTGAGAGAATCAACTCTTTGACTTTATCTGTATCACCGTTGAGAATGGCACGAAAAAGCTGCGCCTCAGGCTGTTCACCTTTGTATACTTGAGCTTTCAGAGTAAACAGGGGAAGAGAGATCAGCAAGAAGCATAAAAAAGACGAAATGATCCATTTTCGTGACAATCTTTTCAAAGGGTTGTGCATGGAATATACCCCCACATTACCAGATATTCGAAACGGATTTACTCCGGGTCAAGCGAAAGGATATAATCGGTAGCGGCAGCAAGGTTTTCAAAAACAGGCACACCCGCCAGATCACTGCCATGTTTCGCTATGGTCCTCTGGCCTTTGCCGGTTCGAACCAGAATGGGCAGCATGGATGCAGCAAAAGCCGCCTGGACATCGCTGATGGAATCACCTATAAAAAAATTGCCCTCCAGCGGAACCTGGAACGTATCCCGGATCCTGTAAAGCAGTCCAGGGAGCGGTTTACGACATTCGCATCCATCGTCAGGACCATGGGGGCAATAGAAAATACCTTCGATTTTCCCTCCGGCTTGCGCAACTGCTGTCATGAGATTGGAATGAATCCTGTCCAGAGTGGATAGGTCGAAATAGCCCCTGGCCAATCCTGATTGGTTGGTAGCAACGGCGATACGATAGCCGGCCATGGTCAATCTTGCAATAGCTGCAAGACTTCCCTGGATCCAATGAAACTCTTCCGGGGATTTAATGTAGTCGTCAGAATCATGATTGATTACACCATCCCTGTCCAGAACCAGCAAGCGATTCATCATGAGGCACTATCGAAAATCTCTTCAATCTGGCGACTCATTTCCTCGGTAATGAGTCCTGCTGGAAGTCGATTGGTCAACTCCGGTAAAATGGCAAGATGGTAGGAAAACTGAAAATCGGGCTCCATTTCATGGACAGAAAGAAAGAATTTCAGCGAGCTGAAGTAGAGCATCCGGGCCGTGGCAAATTCGGTTTTATAAGTGTAAAGGTCCGCCTGCTCTTTCAGCAGATGGGAGGCAATGAGGTACCTTGCCAATCTGTTCTCTGGAAAATGCTCATCGAGAAAAAGAGCCAGCACTGAGTATTCCATCTGCTCCAATGCTACCCTTTCCAGATTCAGCAACCGAAGAGATGCGGCATCCAATCTTGCCTGCATCTCCCCATGTTTTAGTTCCATCTTCAGATTGAAAATTTCAAGCAATTCATAGTAAAAGAGGGCAAGCATTTCGCTGGAATTCTTCTGCGTATCTTCCAACAGAGATTTTCTCCACTAACGGGTTGTTCAGATCCTGCATCTCTACAGATTCTACAGGCTATTTTTCAACACCCTGCTAAGAATTCATCCCGGAAATCTTTTTTTTTAACTGACTCTTCTCAAGGCTATTTCAAAATCCCTTTCAAAAAAGGTATTGAGCCCGTAGGAAGGTCTCCTGGATTTTTGTCTCCTTCCCGATGAAATCATTCAAACGAAATGTATCATTGGCACCATACCCGACTATTCCCTTTATCAAAGCGTTTGCTCCCGTTGTCGGGTCTTCCAGCTGATCTGCAACACTGGTCCCTGCTCCGTCGGTGATATTCTCAAGCCTGTTTTCCTGGTACGATCTCCCCTGAGGGTCACGACCGGTGAGCCTGGTCATGCCCAGTGTAACGCGAAATCTGCTGTTGGCATGATAGGTCACACCCAGAAGGATGTTCTGAAACCGACCACGACCCTGAACCGCGTTGAGGGCCTCTGAATAGGAGAGATTCCCATAAACACCATCCGTCGCGTCCGCATTGATCATGGTATTGAGCCAGGGTTTGTGGGACACGCCTGCTACACGACCGGTCAGCGAAGAGCCGCTGGTTCCATACATATACCGTCCTACCAACCCGATTTTCCAGATCTTCACATGGGCAAAGATGTAATCCGCTGCGCCCTTTCTATCCTCCTCCACTTTCATATGAGATGAGATGGTG
>JBNLFC010000031.1:0-14843 GCA_050305335.1 Leptospirales bacterium | reverse complement strand
ATAACAGACATTGCACTCTACCTGAATGAAAGTGTGGATCTGGCCACAACCAGCGCAGTGGAAGGGAACAGGTCCGGATTGGAGAGAGCTCGCAAGCGCTTCTTTGCAATCATCGATGCCGATCCTGAATTCTACCCGGCCCTCTTCGACGGCGCACGAACCTGCTACTTGCTGAAGGATTTTAAACAGGCTCGTTTTCTTATGGAACGCGCCATTGCCCTCTTACCCGAGTATTATGGCGGCTATCGTGAGCTGGGACTGATTCAAGACCAGCTGAACAACCCCATTGCCGCCTCGGAAAACCTGAAATATGCTTTCCGGCTTTTTCCGCTGGATCCGGCCCCCCTGAGTGACCTTGGCAACATCAACCTCCGCGATGAAGATGAGCACACTGCGCAAATCTACTACAGCCGGGCTCTTTCCATTAATCCATGCAATGCGGACGCTCGCATCGGTATGGCCATGATCCAACTTTCCCGGGATCATGTCAGCGATGCATATGAAGGACTGCGCGAGATATGCACGGAAAAAAGACCTGTAGCACGAGAAGTCCAGCTCTATCGCAACGCTGCCAGAGCATACGCCATGGGAATGGTCAGCGAACATCTAGGACATTACGACCATGCAATAGCTCACTACAGCAAGGCGTTGGATCAGGAAGGTTCACCCTATTTTCTTGTGGTCCCCAAAACAACCATAGCAGCTGACATCAAGCGCGTCACCCGGTTGGACCAGATGGGACGCCTCTATCGGACCGATCCTTTTCCTCATAGGAAGAGAAAGGTACAAAGGTGAAAATTCCACCAGTCAATGAAGAGAGCGCGATGATTAAAAATATGGAAAAGGCAATAGAACCACCCGGGACAGCTTCCAATCCAAGCATCCCCATACCGTAAATGAAAACCATCTCCCTCACACCAGCTCCTCCCACAGAAATCGGTAGCAAAGAAAAAAATGAGGATAGAAAGAAAAGAAGCGCAAGATCCGGCACACTTATCTCAGTGGCCGATATGGAATGGGCCAGAAGTAACACCATAAAGGCCTGGAGACTTTGCAAAAAAAAGGAGAGAAAAAAAAGTTTGGCCGCGGCCCCTTCCAGATCCCGGTAAGTCCAGCGAATCGTCAACTTCCAGAGCCATAAGAAGAGAGGAAGTGACAGAAGAGGAACCCACCAGCCATGCAATATTCTGATTACGACAAAACTTTGCAGTGGAGCCAATAAAGCAAGAATAACGAGAATGGCAACTCCTCCGCTGGCTCTTTCCATAAGCAGAATTCTGGCCCACTGAAAAAAGGAGAGTTTGCCATAACGTTTCAAATGCAACACACGAAATGTATCGCCTCCCAGACCACCGGGTAAAAACATATTATAGAACATCCCCATATAATAAAGGGGCGTCACCATCCTCATGGGAAGCTTTACACCGGCGCTCTTTGCTGCCACGCGACTCCGGTAGGAGCTTAGAATTTGAGATGCATTGTACAATAAAAAAGCAGCCAGAAGAAGAAAAGGATCTGCCTGGAGAATACCATCCCATATATCACCTAAAGACACTTTTTGAAAGGCAAAACCAAAGGCAGCAAGGGTGACAACTACCTGCAGAACGAACAGAAGCCTTTTTTTCTCAGAAAGTCGCATCAATCCTGCGCCTCCCTGATCAACCACTCAGGAGTGCGCTCTGTGTGAAGAAGGCGAATCAGCACTATTCCATATTTTTTATATAGAACATCGTAGCTTTGCAACAGATGAAGATGGTGCTCGCGGGTGAGTGCGATTTCTCCATCCAGAGGAGTTCTCCTTTGCGTCGTTCTCTGGCTGTAAAAGGAAAACGAAGGATAGTTTACTTTCCACTGAACAACCTTGTACCCCTGTTCCCTGCTGATCTGGGCAGCTTCGTACACAGGACGTTGCAGAAGCTCCGATGCCAGTGGCATCATTACAAGAGAGATAAAAACTAAAAAGGCACCCCCCTGAATGACTAAAAAAGCCTCCATTTTCTTCCATAAGAGGATTTCGCTGCCAAAAAAAATAGCAGCCAGTAAAAGGACAGTCAGCCGAAAGAAAGCTCCCATATGCAATGGCAATTCATTCATAACAGCAATTGCATAAGCGTCCAGGCCTTTTCGCGGCAGGTATTTCACAACCTCTGGAAGAAGGAAAAGGGCAACCAGCAGCACAATCACGGGTGGCCAGCTCCACATTCTCAAGGATCTCTCCTCCCCCCCCATGATTGCAGCAGTAAGCATAAAAAGCGGAGTGTATCCGTAGATCATATAGTGGGGAAGCTTGGTGCCAGATAGTGAGAAGAACACAAATACAAACAATGCCCAGATCCAGAGAAAGATCGTCAAATCCCTGTCAAAAAAGAGTCGAACGCTCCGGGAAAACAGTGAAGAAACCGATTTATGTATCGTATACAGCAAGTAGCCGGTGAAGGGCATTATCCCGACGAAAACCACCGGAATATAATAGAGAAAGCCTCCGCCATGTCCTTCGAATGTGCCCTGAAAGCGCTCCACATTGTGGTGAAGAAAAAATCCCCGGAGGAATGCTTGTCCCTGTGCAAGGTATTCCAGAATATACCAGGGAGCCGCTACCAGAAGGAAAATCACAATGCCCGGTATGTCCACAAGAGCCTTGAAAAAAAGAACATGCCTCTTTCTGGAAAAAAAGAAAATCAATGAAACTGCCAGCGGGATCAATAAAGCCACAGGCCCTTTTGTCAGAGATCCCAGTGCCACAAACAAAAAGGCAAATCGAATATCTTTTTTATTTTCGGATTTAAAATATCTATAAATTGCAAACATGCTCAAAGCGATAAAAAGATTCAAAAGAGCATCGGCAATGGCTGCCCGGGCAATGATACTCACCTGCAGAGAAGTTGCCATGATCACGCCTGCAAAAAAACCATGGCGGTTGCCCAGATTCTGTCTGACGAAAACATAGAGAGCAAAGAGCCAGCCCAGAAAAGCAAGAACAGAAGGAAGTCTCATGGAAAAACTATTCCATCCACTGAGCCATGCACTCAATGCCTGTAGCCAGTAGGTGAGAATGGGTTTGTCAAAGCGAAGGTGGCCGTTCAGATAAGTGGTAACATAGTCACCGCCACTCACCATCTCACGGGTAGCCTCAGAAAAGGCACCTTCGTCCAGATCAAACAGAGGTAACATTGCCGAAGTGATGAGATAAAAAAGGGTCAGCAGCCCAAAAAGAAGCAGATGTGTTTTGCCAGCTTTTCCGGGATCCATCCATGGTGTTGAGAAAATCTTTTTATAACTATCTTTCATTTTTAAGATCAGAAGTCGATTCATTCAATTCTCAGCCTGCTCATGATCCAGTAACGTACCAGAACGGAAGAAAAAAGTCCGATCATGGCACCGGCCCAGACATCGGAAGGATAGTGGGCCATGGTCACCACCCGACTGACAGCAACCAGAAGTCCCAGTGATAGCCAGAAATAGCGATAGGTCGGGTAGATTATGGCCATTGTCACGGCCACGGAGAGAGCTGTGGCGGCATGTCCCGATGGGAAAGAGTGCCAGAGATAATGGTCGGGATTTCCATAATCGAAGTGCATTGGATCTAATCTGTATATTCCCTTCTGCAAAAAAAGATCAGGTCTGGAACGGCCCAGCAGAGGTTTAAGAATATTCACTATTGTACCGGATAAGGCGACCGACAAAAACAGGAATACAGGATTTCGAAGACACTTCCTGCAGCCCGCCATCCCCAGAACAAAGGCAATTCCCGATGCAATCAAATAGTAGTGAGAAAGTCCAAGTCTTGTCACTGCCTGAAAAAAGAAAAACCAGAGAGATTCTCTGAACTGGACCATCCATTGGACTGCGGATCGATCCACATAGAGAGGGAAGAAAAAAAAGAACGGCCCGGTGAGTAGCAGCAGAAAAAAGAGTAATTTATGGGAACGAAGCAGATGAACCCATTCCAGAACCTTTTCTCCGGAACTTTGATGACCGCTATAAAATTTCATAATATAACGCACCACATTGATTTAAACCGGAAGCATTGCCGGAAATTCACAACTTGATTACACTTCCTCAGATCTGTATCGGGCAAGAGACTCCACCGCAGCTTCCATATAAGGACGCCCCATCACCTTCCAGTCAAACTGTTCACTGACACTTTCCACCCTGTTTCGCAACTGAGCGCGGTCTTTGTGACCCATGTTCAATATACGCTCCAGGTAATCAGTGAGTTGATCGGCACTCTGGTGGAAATTTCGATAACGGCGCTCTACTACGTAAATACCAAATTCATTGTGATCGGGTATGGTCTTTTGCAGATAGGTTCCAAATCCGGAAAGATCACTGGTAATTGCGGGGATCCCCATAGCCACACACTCCATGGGGGTGTATCCCCATGGTTCGTACGCCCCGGGGAATACGCCCAGATGGGCTCCACGAACAAACTGATCGTAATCCATGGGCAGAACAAGTCCTGACGCGTTGAGAAATTCGGGATGGAAAACAACCTTCACAGGATCGTCAGGGCCGTTGAACAACTGGCATGTGCGCAACTGATTCAAAATGGGGTCTTCTGCATCAAAAACCATATCATGGGTACAGATGGAAGGGAGCGCCTCTCTATGTCTGGCATGGATCAAACGCTTCAAACGCATCTGATCATATTCGGTAAGAAGATCGTTCAACTCCGGTAACTTTCCATGCACGGCCGTATGCATCAAACGCGCTGATATGTGGGATGTGATATCGTCGCAGGTATTACGCAAATCGGAAAAGTGTTTCTGGCTCTTGACCACCTCTACACTGACGACTTTCGTGGCAGCCCTTGTAATTATAAAAGCAACCACAGTTAGACGACTCGAATTATTCCGGAGCCTCCAATTCAATCTGGCCAGAGCTTCAATAAACAGATTGAACCCCTTGTTGGTGTATTCATAGCGTCCGGAAATAAAAATATAGCGTGTATGCTCCAGGTCAAACCGGTAGGAAGGGAAAAAATGCCCCATTATAAATTCATGAATCTTCTGTTTGTTGAGACCGTGAAGGTTTTGAACCTCATGGGATGCGGAGAACCTCTGAATATTCAAACCGTTGGGAAGAAGTAAATCCGGCTTTCTTCCGATAAAATGCTCCGCCTCCAGTGCGGTTATATCACTCAATGTGGTAAAAACGGTAGCGCTCCAGGCAGCTGCCCTCTCTATGCGATATCCTGGCATAATGCCGTTGGCAACGGCCACACCATAGGGGTCAATGCTACCCAGATGATGATAAATATCGCTGTCTCTTGCCGCCTGATAACGTCCAATCAGTGTGGCGTGGGTGTGAAAGAGGGTGGCCACCGGCAACTTACGACGCTGAATTTCAGGTACAGGTAATCCAGCCATCCACTCGTGGAACTGGGCAATAATCGGAAGATCGAGACTTCTGATAGAAGTCTCGCAGGATTCCTCTTCTGGAATTTCCCGGGCCTGCAGGGTGGAGTCTTTCTCCTCCTGCACAACTTCCACAAGGCATTCCAGAAAGTCAGTTACCAGATAGCCGAATACAATGGTATTGGTCAGCTCAGGCTCATCACCGCTCTCGATGTGATGATCTTTCCAGAGAAAATATTTAAAATCCGCTGCACGATCCAGGTGCTCCGCATAATCAATGAGCACCACTTGCGGATTGCCTGTTACCAGCCATCGACCGAAACGAAGCACAAGACCACGTTCATTTGCCCGGAGCGCAGCTTTCCCAAAGATACCCGTCATAGGAGTCTCCTCAAATTCGATTTGAGGAGACTCCTGATGATAGGGGCCGACCAGCAAATAGCGATCATCAAGATGATCCACCATTAAAGGAGCCTTGCTTCGCAAAACTGTATAAATCCCACCCAGCTGGAAACAGACTTCCCAGCCAACCTCTACGTAAAGATGATTTGCCAGTTCGGAGAAAGGGGACTCTGCATCGGTCATGAAGAGAGAATCCTATTTATGGCCAGGCTTGCCAAGCATGCGAAACATGTTATTTTTGTATGCTTCCACTCCCGGCTGGTCAAAGGGATTCACCCCCTGCATGTAAGCAGATACGCCGCATGCATACTCAAAAAGATAGAGCATGGCTCCTATATTCCACTCATCCAGACGCGGGACTTCCCAGCGAGCAACAGGCACCCCACCGGCAGCATGAGCCTCCATGGTGGCGCGTAATGCAATGCGATTGACCTCATGGAGGGAGCGGCCGGCAAGATAGTTCAATCCATCCTCGTCATCGTCAGATCGAGGGATTGCAGGACCTGGTCGTTCCAGAATATCGAAAACAGTTTCAAAAATGTTGCGTTCCCCCTGCTGCATCCACTGACCCATGGAGTGCAGATCCGTTGTTAAATCCACGGAAGCCGGGAAAATACCCTGGTTCTCCTTACCCTCCGACTCACCGAAAAGTTGTTTCCACCATTCGGAAATATAGTGCATAGCCGGTTGATAGGAGGCAAGTACCTCTATGCGCTTTCCTTTTTTATATGCGGCATTTCGGTAAGCGGCGTATTGAATGGCCGGACTACCCTCGAAGGAGGCACCGCCTTCGGATCTGAGCAAATCCATCATCGCTCGGGCTCCACCCACCAGCGCCCGAATATTAAAGCCCGCCACCGCAATGGGCAGAAGGCCAACTGCCGTAAATACGCTGTATCTCCCTCCTACGTCATCCGGTATTGTGAATGTCCTGAGTCCCTCACGGTCAGCCAGTTTTTTTAAGGAGCCTCTGGCACGATCGGTGGTGGCTACCACCAGTTTGCGAACGGGTTCAATGCCATAGCGGCTCAGGAGATCCCGCCACAGAAAGCGAAACGCCACAGCTGGCTCCGTAGTCGTGCCACTTTTGGAAATAACATTGACTGAGTAACGTTTGCCGGAGAGCTCGCTCAAAAGAGATTGTAAATACAAGGAGTCCAGATGATGGCCAGCCCAGTGTATGGGCAGTCGACCGTCGCCGTAGGGTGTGAGGGCCTCGATGACCGCACGGGCACCCAGATATGATCCGCCGATTCCCACAACCACGAAGGCATCGCTATCTTTTAACATGAGAGCAGCATCCTGAATTGCCGATACCTCTTTATCAGTCATCTTATCAGGAAGATCCAACCAGCCAAGAAAGTCATTGCCCCGGCCTTTTTGGGACTCCAGCACCTCCCTGGCCTGGCGTGCGCTCTCCATGGAAGGTGAATCAGGCAGTGAATCTGCAAATTCCAAATTTAACTGAATCTCTTTTACATCTTGTTTCATCTCAAAAACCTATCCTCTGCCATGGCTGTTTCTTACCTGTAACTCAAAATTCATCTCAAAAACCGTCCATGGTTTTGAGATGAATTCTTAATCCCGCCCATGCAATGGCGTCAATGACTCTTTCTCAAAAATCTCTCTATGGATCGAATGGCCACAGCGCCCTGTCCCGCTGAGACTGCCAGTGACGGATCCACAGGTGTGCAAACGTCGCCCGCGGCCCAGATACGGGGATGGGAGGTTCGCTGCTCTCCGTCTACCTTTATATAGCCCGCATCGTTTCGGCTCACCAGAGGACTCACCACCTCGCTCAAAGGTTGAAAGCCTATCTTCACAAGGAGTTCGTCACACTCCAACCTTTTTAAGACTCCACCCTGTAGATATTCCACTCCTGTCACCCGGCCATGGCCCAGAAGCCGGGCAACTGTTGCGTTGAAATGGACAATTACGTTTCCCACATTTCCGATGCGTTCACTGAGACCGGGTCTGGCCGAGAATGATTCCCTTCTTACAATGAGATGGACCTGGCCGGCTACCTGAGCAAGGTTGAGGGCATTCTCTACCGCTCCGTCACCTCCGCCCACAATTGCCACTCTTTTCCCCTGAAAATCATTCAGATGTCCTGAGGCAGTATAGAGAAGGCCTTCTCCAGACCATTTTTCGGCTATCCCCAGTTTTCTCACCCCGGCACCGGTGGCTATCAGAAGAGCCCGGGCTCGAATGACTCCTTCATGCCCGCCCACGCGAAGCTGCTCAACTCCTTCATAAATGGCAGGTGCAACGCTGTCAATGCGCCATGGGAGGAGAGGTACCTGCCATACGTCCATCTGCCTTTCCAGCAGATCCGCCAGTTCAGGTGCCGTGCCCATGAAGCCTGCATAGTCCGGTATGAGATTCTTCCTGTTACGAAGTGCGCCACCAGTGTGACCCGAGGTATCCACCAGAATCACAGATAGATCCAACCTTCTACACCAGAGCGCCCCACTGACGCCTGCCATACCGGCTCCTAAGATCACCACATCCGCTTCTTTCAGCATATTGTTATCCGTTACCTGCCTTGAGACGATTTCCGGAACCATCTCAAGGTGGCCCGAAAACCTTTTTTTCAGCTACCTTTTTGGAGAGCTCCCTTCGTTCTGTGCCGATAATCATTGAAAAAGGAGTGGATCGTGAGATAACGGTCCTGAAGAGCTCTGAAAATACTCTATCACTCTACCCATTCGGCGACAAAAGAATGACACGATATACGAGATCAATTCTTATTTTCACTTTTTTGCTTCTGGTTACCGCAAGCCAGTTACCAGCCCTGGGATCCGCTGCCGAAGGATGGGCAATTGTCCAGGTGACCAAACTGGAAAGCTCCGGACTGATTTACAAATCATACGAAGGGAACCTGCGCATCGTTACTTTCAAAGAGGAACCTCTCAATTGTAGCCCCACAAATGACACTCATTGCTACGACCCCGGGGTCACGGAGATTCACTTCAGTATTGACGAAGACAATAAAGAGCCAGCTCATTTTATCAATCATAATCTCGGGAAACAGATGGTGATTCGATATCGTATCCATCGAATCACACCGGTGGCTCTGAGCACCGATTTCGAGATTCTCGAGGCACAGGGACAATGGAACGATCTACCCAGAGATATGCCCCGAAGCTTTTCCATAGGGAAATCGGGCTCCAAAAGAAACTACGCGCTCCATGGGAAAGTCCTCCGACTGGAATATAGAGGTCTGGCTATGAGCACCTATGAAGGTCTCTATTATGATAGCCAGAGAGATACGGTACATCCCTTCTCCCTGACAGACGAATCTATGGTGAAGTATATCTGGAATACCATGAAGGTGAACAAACAGTTCTTCTTTGGAATTTCCGAAGCTCGTGTCACCGTTGCCAGGGAAACTCCCTACGATATTTTCGAAATAAACTACGATACCAGGCCCGAATCGATCTAAATGCCCATCACAGGACTCCTGCATACTTCTGTACGCTGCTTCCGGTATTTTCTGTCGCAAATCAGCATATGATAAATGTCTGATAAGCGGAGAAATGCCATACTCCGTTCTAATACGATTCCCTTGACTGTAGCATGTCCAGGCAAAAGAGTGTTCCCCCATGGCCAACGAACAATTTGATTTTGATCTCATCTCTACCAATAACAAGACAGGCGTAGTCCCTGTGCGGCTCAGCCCAGAAAGCCGCTTCCATTTTTCCTGCCACAAAGGGGTCAGCTGCTTCACTGCCTGCTGCAGCAACATCAATCTGGTGCTCCCTCCCTACGACCTCCTTCGTCTGCGCAAACGGCTCAATTTGACCGCCGATGAATTCATCAAGCAGTATTGCGAAATTGAAATTTTACAGAAAACCCTTCTTCCTGTGATCACATTGAAGATGAAAGATGATGAAAAACGAAGCTGTCCCTTTGTAACGCCCGACGGCTGCACAGTTTACGAAGATCGCCCCAACACTTGCCGCTACTACCCTGTGGGTATGGCCTCTCTGCGTAACAAAGATGCCGAAGGCGGTAAAGACGAATTTTATTTTATGGTGAAAGAGGATCACTGCAAAGGCTTTGAAGAGAGCCGTGAATGGACCGTGGATGAGTGGAGAAAAGACCAGCAAGCAGACCTCTACGACGAGATGAACCGCGGCTGGATGGAGATTCTCATCAAAAAGAAGTCCTTTGGAGAAAAGGAGTTCCCCGAAAAAAAGAATCAGATCTTTTTTATGGTGAGTACCAACACAGACTATTTCCGTGCATTTGTTTTTGAATCTACCTTTCTGGAGACCTACGATCTTTCGGACGAGTTCATCGAAAAGCTGCGCACCGACGACAATGAATTGATAAAATTCTCTTACGAATGGCTGAAACTGGCCCTCTTTGCGGAAGAGACAGTGCCCTATAAACCGGGAGTAGTTGAGGAACGGAAAGCAAAGATAGCCGAGAAGAAGGCGGAAAACGGGGAAGAGTAGAGTGAGTGTTTCTCCTCTCATCGCTCTCGCAATTCTGGATGGAGTGGAGCTTCTGGATTTGCTCTTTGGGGAAGTTATAATAGCTCGGGAAATTGCAGCCATGTTGAATGGAACAGAGTGACCATCCGACAACCATGAAATCAGCAATCCTCACTCTCCTCTTGATCACTCTTTTTGCCCTGCTGATCTGGGCCATGCAGGACCCCATGATCCTGGCCGGTGGCAGCGAAACAGGTGAGCTCATTCTTGCGCCAGATAAAAGCTCTCAATGGTTCTCTCTTCTGTTTTTCGCTGTTATGGCTCTCTTTCCTGTACGCTTGATACCACTGGAACAACGCATTGCCAGAAAAATGAAATCGGCCCTTTTTGCCATCAGCGTTTTGCTACTCATGGTAAGCGGACACACGTACCGATATTCGGACCGGGCCCATGCTCTGGTGGATATCTGGTATTTTTTACCGGTGCAAAGTCTCAGAATCGATCCGGACCACTTCATAGTGCATGCCACGTATCGAACCGACCTATTTTTCATTTCAGTTTTTACCGAAGGTCACCTCAGACAGTTGATCTTGACAGGACCAGGTCCCTTCGGTATTGAAAGACAGAGAGTCGCAAAGTTATTGCAGGACTTCGACGTTCCTCCAGAAGGCCGGTAGGGCCAGAGCCGCCTTACTTCCTCATTTCAGCTTGACTCCGGGGGCCTTTCCCAATTTTCTGTCACACACGGTTGCGGGCGTAGTGTAACGGTAGCACAGCAGCCTTCCAAGCTTCTGGAGAGGGTTCGAGTCCCTTCGCCCGCTGATTCTCAAACCGTCTTTCTTCCCTCTCCCCATTTCGATGATTGATACCATTTCTTAATCAGGTTGTAACAATTTCGCATCAAGTTATTACCCGGAAGTATGAGCCATGGATGGGTTTTCGTTTTTTTTCTTCCGTTCCAATTAATGCTCGATCTTCCAATCCCTTCAAGGCACTCTTATGATAATGGAAATGGAGAAAGAACCATCCAGGGAAATACGACAGGAAGGTCGCTCGAAAAACAGCGACTCTTCCCTCCCGGCCGGACTCCGGGCTCTGGTCGTAGAGGATGAAGAAGATATTGGCGATTTGATCCGTTTTAACATGGAAGAGGAGGGCTTTCTGGTTTCCGTCTCTGGAAACGGAATGGATGCGTGGAATAAAATCGAGCGCAACCTCCCCGACGTGATTGTTCTGGATATTATGATCCCCGGCATTAGCGGTCTGGATCTCTGCCGCAGGGTCAAAAGTAAATATGATGTGCCCATTGTCATGGTAACGGCCCGTTCGGGCGAGACCGATGCGGTACTTGCTCTAGAGCTGGGAGCGGACGACTATGTTCGAAAACCCTTCAGTCCCAGGGAGCTGGTGGCACGCATTCGTGCGGTCCTGCGACGTCGTGGCAGCCTGAAAGAGAACCGGGAGGGAAACATATCCATCGGCGCTCTCAGCATAGATACCGCGGCGCACAGAGTGCAGTTGAACGGAGTGCTGGTGGATCTGACACTCATCGAATACAGACTTCTGAAGCTCTTTATGGAAAATCCCGACATTGCATTCACCAGAGACCGACTTCTGGATCGCGTGTGGGGTCGAGACGTATACGTTTCGGACCGGGCTGTGGATGTGAACATCAAACGACTCCGGGAAAAGCTGGGAGAGGAGAAAGAACGACTGGAGACTGTGCGCGGTGTCGGCTACCGGTTTCGTGGAGCTCAGGAGGAGTAATGGCGAAAGCCTCGGGAGGGATGCTCAGCAGGATCTGGAGCTCATACCTGCGAAATCCCATCCAGAGGGATTTAAAGAGCATCTATCTGCGTATTCTGGGAATCCCCTTTGTATTACTAACTCTGGAGGTCATTGCCCTTTTTATATATACCGAGTTTCTAGTCCCCGATGAGTATGAAATAGCGATCTACAATTTCGTCCTTTATACCACGCCCATTCTACTCCTCATTTCCGCATACCATAGCTATCATGTGGCGGGCGGCATTGCCAGACCATTGATTCATCTTCTGCGCAAAATCCGCAGATATCCAGACTCTTACAATCATCGCATACCCGCACCTGACATAGAAGAAATCCATGAACTCTATGTTCGTGTGAATGAGTTCATGGAGAGAATGAATAATCAGATTCGCGATCTCAACCTGGAGAAGGAGCTCTTCCGTTCTCTCCTCAACGGCTTGCAGGAAGGGGTGCTGTGCGTAGACATGGATGGGGTAATCATATTCCAGAATAATAACATCGACTCAGATTTGGTGGAACCGGATTCCACAGGTCTCTCCTATTTTCGAGGTGTGAAGAACTCCACCATTCTGGAACTCATCCACTCCCATCTGGAAAGCCAGAATAAAATTCCACCTGTCCGGCAGGTGAATCTCGCATATCGCAACGCTTTTTTTACCCTGACCATTCTTCCCATCATTATGGAAAAGCGGCTGGAGCAATTCTTGATCATCATACACGACAAAACCAGGGAAGAAGGGACCAGACGTCTTCGTGAAGATTTTCTACAGAATGCCAGCCACGAACTGAAGACTCCCATCACAAGCATCCGGGGCTATAGCGAAATGCTCCAGAATCGTCTCACCGATCCCAGAGACCAGGCCCACATTGATACCATTTTACGAAATGTCGGCCGCATGGAGTCGCTCATTGGAGACATGGTAACCATCTCTTCTCTGGAATCGGGCAGATATCCCTTTCACCCGGAAAAGATCCATATTCGAAGTTATATCGATGATGTGAAGGAGTTGATCGCAGGGAACTTGAACCAGAAACATCAGACGCTGGAAATCCAGGTGGATGATGCTCATCCCGAAATCCATGCCGATCCACTCCTGATGGAGCATCTTCTCTTAAACCTTTTGAGCAATGCGTCTCGCTACTCCCCCGATTCTACTACCATCACTCTGACATTCCAGGCAAACGAAAAGGGATCGGGCCACCTGATCAGTGTGGCAGACCAGGGACCCGGGATTGCCGAAGACTATAGAGACAAGGTGTTCGAAAGGTTCTTCCGCGTAGATCGCGATCGCTCCAGAAGAGAGGGGGGGACCGGTCTGGGACTCAGCATTGTCAGACAGATCACAAGAATCCATGGCGGTCGAGTCTGGATTGAAGATGGAGATAATGGAGGTTCACTTTTTAAAGTCTGGTTGCCCGAGTAAGACAAGTGCCGATTTTTGCCCGATCCAATATTTATGCAGCAATCAAGCACCTGCCATGCCAATGCGTTCCACAAACAGAATAACACATCGGGAGTTCCTGGCAGATCACAATCAAATGAGTTGTTTACATAGAGGGTTTTGGTTGTTGTTTAAAATGTCTTCCGGCCGTTCCACACCACTATATTTCCGAACATAATAAAGGAGCCTGCAGGCAACAGGAGCCAAAGCTGCGACTTTTTGAGGGGACAGTTTTTCCAGAATGGCAAAAGAGTGGGATGCCTTTCTATATTCACCTTTTTTTGATACTCTGGTCGCATTTGCGAGTTGAGTATTGACATCCGATTTTGGGATCTCTTCAATTTCTTTCCGCTTTGCAAGAGCGTTGATGCTGAATCCTTCACCAAAGTAGTGCAACAATAAGTCTTGATCAGCGTAGAACCAATTTTCCATCGTTTCTACCATGAAGTGGAGTTGATCTTCAGTTGCTTTTTCCGGTCGATCCCACCTATCTCCTTCCCGATTCAATACATGTCCCCAGAATTCTCCCGACATCCCTCTCCATTGAAACTGTGCCTCACTATCAACAAGCAAAAGATAGATATCTTCTGATGAGCCTCTGGCCAGTGCAGAGCAATAGTCTTCATACGCAGAATGTCGCGATCCGCACGCAATTACCTTAGGACGGCGTTCACCGAGTTCGGCTTTCTCAAAAAATCTTCCGAAAGCATTGCGACATTTATCCAATAATTCCCGTCGATCACCGCCGCCTTCTACAAAAATCCTGAATTCTGGATGCTTCAATATCGATTCCCCCTGATATGGCCACTTTTCCGCATCTCTCCAAGTGTATATTTTCTTAACCAATCTGAAAGATCTTCTCGACTTAAACGCTCCATAATAGATGAATCCGGCCCTTTTTCAAAGGTTACAACGTATTCCGGAGTATCAGAGAACATATCAATCAAGTGATCGGAATGCGTCGCCACGACAAGCTGTGTTTTATTAGCAGCCTCTTTTAATAATCTGGCTATTTCTTGAATTGCGTCCGGGTGAAGCCCCAGCTCTGGCTCCTCAATGCATATCAATGGAGGTGGATTAGGGTGGCACAGAATCGCAAGTAAAGAGAGATATCGCAAGGTTCCGTCGGAAAGACGTGTAGCAGGAATAGAATGACGGCCTTCATGCAAAAAAATCTGTGTTGTATTTCCTTCAATAAGGACTGCATAGTCAGTAATATCTGGATATAGAGCCGACAGCGCTTCCAGAATTCTCCTTCGCGGTTCAGGTTTAGTTTGTAGATTATTCAGGATTAATCCCAGATTAAGGAAATCCTCACGCAGGAAGTCAGTTTCAAGATCGGTCTTCTGTGGCATACGGAGAGGAGTCTCTCTGCCTGAAGACCAATCACGGTAGATTCTAATTTTTTCAAA